>JAYUAV010000282.1:0-13017 GCA_043741175.1 Verrucomicrobiota bacterium | reverse complement strand
ACGAGTCGTCCCAGCAGAAAAAGCGGCGACAAGTCGCCGCACTCCACATTTTTCCCTCGACGCCCCAAACTTGAGCGGCACTTTCAGTCACACCCGATTCAACATCATTCTGCCCTCAATAATTCTGCCAATCCGTTTAGCACCCAGCGAACATGGCAGAATGATGGGGACTTCGACGCTGAGAAAAACTTTTTCAGGTATTGTCTTGGCAAACCTCGGCGCCGGACTTACAACCATGTTGCTCTTTGAAAGATACGGGCTGTAAGCCCGTCAGTGTTGTCATCAAATGCAGGGAACGCCGTGAGATTCGGCGACGGTTGCGCCACTGTATCGGAATACAAACTCCCACGAGCCACTGTCAATCACGCAGGTGCGGGATGGACGGGAAGGCGGGAGTAAGGTTTGAAGTCCGAAGTCAGGATATCGGTTTGATGACACTCGTCCGGGGATGAGTTGATGGTGGATAGTTGAGTGTTGATAGACGAAACACCGCGCTGCGGTCTTTCTATCAACTATCAACCAACGACTATCAACTGCTCCCCAACTTCTCCGCAAAGAGGAGGATGAGGCCAGCCTGCCGATCTGTTTTCGGCAGGGTTCGTTTATGCCTTCATTTTCGTTTTGTGGAAGATGAAGGCGTTTTTGTTTTCCGATTCGTCCTCGTCCTCGTCCTCGTCCTTGATTGCCCGGTGGGTTAATCGTTGGCGAAGTCGAGGGCGAGGACGAGGACGAGGACGAGGGCGAACTTCCCCTTCCGCGCTGGTCTCTCTGAAAACAAAACCCGTTCCGCTTCATTGGCGGAACTCAGTAAGAAAGATCAGCACATGCAGAAATCATTCGTAATCAAATTCGTTCCCGCGTTGGCGCTTGCCGGCGCTTTGTCCGTCACACAAAGCGGCGTTGCACAATTCGCATCGTCCGTCGTCTCCTACAATTCCGGCGTCGGTTTTCAAGCTGGCTACACCATCGCCAGCAGCGCGCTTGGTGAGCCTTCCCGCGTGACGCCGGGTTTGTACGGCGGTCCGGTGGATCCATTCAACACGGCTTACCTCACTTCACAAGTCGTCTCCATTGGTGCAGGGGGTTCGCTCACGCTTCAATTCGCTGCCCCGATCCTAAACAATCCCGCCAATGCGTTCGGACGCGACTTCAACATCTTTGGCAACGCCGGATTCATCATCACTAATGAATTTAGCCTCATTACATATGACTGGGTCGGCACACCCGCCACGGATAGTTCACTGTTCGGCGCAGATGCGGTTTCCACCCGCGTTTCCATCAGCAGCGACGGCTTGAATTTCTACACGCTCAATCCTGCGTTCGCTCCATTGGTGGACGCGTTGTTTCCCACCGATGGCATCGGAGATTTCGGTTTGTCGGTGAACCCCTCGCTCAACGCAGCCAGCTTCGCCGGTAAAACTCTTGCGGACATCCGCGCGCTCTACAACGGCTCAGGCGGTGGCGCAGGCTACGACATTTCATGGGCGCAGGACGGGCTTGGCCAAAGCGTTTCTCTGGCGAGCATCGAGTTCGTTCGCGTGGAAGTTTTGTCGGGCAACGCAGAAATTGACGGCATCGTGGCCGTGCCTGAACCAACCTCTCTTTCACTCGTGATGCTCAGTGCTGCCGCGCTGACATTCGCCCATCGAAGGAAAAACTGATCCAATGGCCAGCAGTAAAAAATTACAATCCGGTTCGCAGGCGGACAACGATCGGGAGCGTTGTCCGCTCTGCGATGGGCCGAACGGCTGCAAGCTCAGTCGCGGTGATTGCGACAGCACTGCATGTTGGTGCGCTTCGGTGAAAATCCCCGACACATTGCTGGCGTGTGTGTCGGCGGCGGATCGCAATCGTTGCATTTGCGGCAACTGCGTGTTGACCCACACACCGCCGCGCGTTTCCCACGCGGCGCGGAAGTTAGCGCTCATCCTGTTGCTGCTTCAACCCGCGCTTGCTTGGACAAACACCTTCGTGGAAAACTTTTCCACCAGCCCGATGAACAACGGCTGGCAGATTTTTGGCACGAACAACCTGTTCACCTGGGGCAGCACAAATCACAATCTCCGCGTCACTTGGGATTCTTCCAAGCCGAACAATTATTTTCATCGCCCGCTCGGAACGATCCTCACGCCTGATGACGACTTCAGCCTGAGTTTCGATCTCACGTTTGAGGATTACGCCAGTGGAGTGAATCCCGCCAAGCCCGGCACATTCGAGGCAGCCATTGGCTTTCTGAATCTGGATCAGGCAACGAAGACAAATTTCTTTCGCGGCGCAGGCACGAGCAGCCTCGGCCCGCTCAACATTGTGGAGTTTGATTTTTTCCCCGCGTTCGACACCTTCAATCCCACCATCGCCCAGACCATCGTCGGCACAAATCACCCCAGCCTCAACTGGTTTTACAATCACGATAAACTTGTTGAAATGACGACCGGCGAGACATTCCATGTCGCGATGACCTTCGTTGCCACCACCCGCACACTCACCACCACCGTAACAAACAGCGGGACTCAATACGGCGACCCACAGACAGTAATCGTTTCGACGAATTCTGATTTTCGCGTCACCACACTTTCCATCAGCAGTTACAGCGACGCCATCCAACCGCCGATCCCCGGCTCCCTTCTCGCTCACGGCACGGTGGATAATTTCATCGTCGCCACGCCACCACCACCAGTGGAAAATCTCTCCGGTGGATTCGTCGGCGCGCTCTGGCAGGTGCAATTCACCAGCCGCACCAACTGGCTTTACACACTTGAACGCTCAGGCAATTCGACGTGGACGAACGCATCGCTACCCACGTTGGGCAACGGCGCCACGCTCACGTTGTCCGACACGAATCCGCCAGCGGGTGCAGCGTTTTACCGAGTGAGGGCGAACAGGCAGTGAATTTACGATTTACGATTTACGATTTACGACTGAACTGCCGTAGTGCGGTTGCTCAGAATCACGCACCACGCACCACGCACCACGCCTCAGCATTCACTCTCATCGAACTCCTCATCGTCATCGCCATCATCGCGATCCTTGCGGCAATGTTGTTGCCAGCACTAGCACGCAGCAAGGCCACGGCATATCGTATCAAATGCGTGAGCAACCTGCATCAACTCGGCCTCGCCACGCAGATGTATTGGGACGACAACGCAGGGAATTGTTTCCGTTTCACGAGCGGCGTCACGAACGGCGGACAACAATTCTGGTTCGGCTGGATGGAAGGCACGCAGGTCGCCGAAGGTCAGCGACGGTTTGATCCGCAGACCGGCTCGCTTTGGCCGTATCTCGAAGGGCGAGGCGTGGAATTGTGCCCGTCGCTCAACTACGCACTGGGACAGTTCAAACTCAAGGCGCGCGGCGCGTCTTACGGCTACGGCTACAACCTCCATCTCTCCACCACAACCAGCAAACCGCCCGTGCCCGTGTCAAAAATCTCCCGCACCTCCGACACCGTCCTGCTCGCCGATTCCGCGCAGGTCAACACGTTTCAATCGCCCGCCTCGCCGGAGAATCCGATGCTGGAAGAGTTTTATTACGTCAGCACCAATCGCAACGAAGCCACCGCACACTTCCGCCACGCGCAAAAAGCCGGCGTGGTTTTCGCCGACAGTCATGTGGCGATGGAAAAGATGGACGACGGCTCGCTTGACCAGAATTTGCCGAAGCAGTTTGTCGGGCGATTGCGCGCGGAGATTCTCGCGCCGTAGCAGCGGACGTGAGGAAGATCATTCTCTAAACCGGAACGATGCAGACGGTTTTTTAACGCAAAGACGCAAAGGAACTAAGGCGCAACGAAAACGCCTAAATCAGGAGGCAAATAGTGTGTCACTGTTTGGTGAGTGTCCGCTGGTTGTCTCGACCTATAAATTTTAGAGTCTCAGATTTGCGTCCTTGCCTCTTGGCAACTTTGAGTTGAATTCCCACTACATGGATTCGGCTAAACCTTCATTCACCTCCGTTGTTCTGGTAGCAAGGATTCCATCCGTCGTTGAACTGCGCTTGTCTGGTTTAATCAAACCGTAACGCTTGACCGGCACTTCGCGCGCGATAGCATCGATGTTGCAAAACGATGAAAACGTTACTTCTCGCTCTGGCCTTGTTTGGAAGTGTCACTCAATTGATGGCGCAATCCACCAACCTCACCAGCGCCGTGATCGCCACCGGCGCAAAACTGGAAAAACTCGCGGGCGATTTCAAGTTCACCGAAGGCCCGACCGCCGACAAGGATGGCAACATCTTTTTCACCGACCAACCGAACAATCGCATCATGAAGTGGAGCGTGGACGGCAAGCTTTCCACATTTATGCAGCCCGCCGGGCGCGCGAACGGGATGTTCTTTGACTCACGCGGCTACCTCATTGCCTGTGCGGATGAGAAAACAGAGTTGTGGTCCATCGTGCCGGACGGCAAACACACTGTTCTGGCAAAGGAATACGAAGGAAAAATCCTCAACGCGCCCAACGATGTCTGGGTGCGCGCGGATGGATCACTGTTCTTTACCGACCCGTTTTACAAACGCGATTGGTGGGATTACAACAAACCGCCGCAGGGAACGGAGCAAGTTTATTTTTTGAGTGCCGACCGCAAGACGCTCAAGCGCGTCACATCCGACCTCGTCCAACCGAACGGCATCATCGGGACGCCTGATGGCAAAACACTGTTCGTCGCCGACATCCGCGCGAACAAAACTTATGCCTACGACATCCAATCCGACGGCACGTTGACAAACAAACAACTGCGCTGCGAACTCGGCTCAGACGGAATGACGCTGGACGTGGAGGGCAATCTTTACCTCACGGGTCAGGGCGTGATCGTGTTTGACAAGACTGGAAAGAAGATTGAACACATTGACGTGCCTGAGCGTTGGACGGCCAACGTCAGCTTCGGCGGCAAGGATCACAACACGCTCTTCATCACCGCCAGCACGGGGTTGTATTCCATCCAGACAAAGCATCGCGGCGCGAATGCGGCGAAGTAGCACACTCGGTTGGCGCACGCTGCTCTTCGGCTAAAGTGCCCCCGGCGACATTCCCACGGCCACGATGCTGCATGCCTGAATCACATTGAGCTTGAGGCGTTCTGCTTCAGCGATCACTTCATCCGACTCCGTTCCGGGATTCAACCACAACTCATCGCAGCCACGCGCGGCGATGTCCGGCAGCACTTTTAGCAACACTGGCGGTGGCAGATACACGCTGATCATTTGTGGGCGCACTGGCACATCAAGAATGCTCTTGAACGCGGGCAGACCTTCTACGGTTTCCTCCTTCGGATTTACTGGGAACACTTCGTGGCCCTGTTGCATAAAGGCTCGCACCGCTTTGTTCCCGAACTTTGCGCGGTCGTTCGACGCGCCGATGATGGCTATGGTTTTCATCTGGGTGTGATTTTATTGGTGAGGCTGAATTACTTCGCGATTTCCGGGATCGAGAATTGTCGCTGCTGTTTCACGCGATTGGCTTCGGCGCGGATGGCAGCGGCTGCCAGAACGATTGCCACGAGGACCGCCGCCGCAATGAACCACGGCCAGATGTATCGCGGTTTGGTTTCGGCGGATTGAGGAGTCTTGTCCATAGCTGTCCCGATTATTTGCTCCCGGCAGTAAAAGCACAAACGAAGAATCATCTGGGCTGGCGTTTGGGTGTGCGATTACAAACGGGTGAGGGAGCGAGGCGACATACCCCGGAGCGCGTGCGGCTCCTCGCCCGCAGCGCAGGGTAAGGCGATTGGCGTGGTTTCATGCGCTCGTCACTGTTCACGCGCTGCGAGCGTGGTACCGCTCGCACTCCGTCGGATAGCCCCACCCGGCGTTTGGAGCAATTCCCGTCACCCGAACCGTCCGTTAAACTTGCGACCGTCATTCCGTCCTGCATTCGGGAGAACGGCACGCCATCGCGGCGTGGCATCGTGTAGAAGAATCGAGTTGCGCCGACAGTTATACTGACAACAGACATCCGAACCACCCCGCTAATTCAGGGTCACAGCGAATTGCGGATGGAGAAATAAAATTAGCAGTGGCTCTGAATTAGCGGGGTGTCCCTTCCGCACACTCGGGTTGTTATTTTTTTGGGGCGGCAGGCGATAATACCCGCCGCTACTTTGGAGATCGGGATAAGTTTCCTTCTGTTCTCTGCGTGCGCTCTTCCGTAGCTTGATGCCGTGAACGTCAACGTCCGTGGACGCACTCGTCATTATCGCACCGTCACTTTTGATTCGCGGAACAATCGCGTGTTGCTCATCGAGCAACGGTTGTTGCCGCATGAGTTCAAGATTGTTGCCACAAAAAATTTCTGCGAAACGGCGACGGCCATCACCGACATGGTCGTGCGCGGCGCGGGAGCAATTGGTGCAACGGCGGCCTACGGACTTGCTCAGGGCGCGCTCGCGTTTCGCGGTGCGGATGCGAAAAAGTTTTCTCGCCATATCGCGGAAGTTTTCAAGACGCTGGCGGAAGCGCGACCCACGGCGGTTGATCCGATGAATGCGATGAATGACGTGTTGCGCGCCATGCGCCGCAGCGACTCGGTGGCGGAGAAACAATCCATCGCGCTTGCAGCGGCGGAGGAATTTGCGAACGAAGACGCGCGGCACTGTCGAGAGATCGGCGCGCATGGGATTCAATTGATCCGCAATGGCATGAGGGTTCTCACGCATTGCAACGCGGGCTGGCTGGCGTTCGTGGATGTGGGTTCAGCCACCGCACCGATGTATGCAGCGCAGGCTGCGGGGCGGAAGTTCCATGTCTTCTGCGACGAGACGAGGCCGCGTTCGCAGGGCGCGACTCTCACGGCTTGGGAACTCGCGCAACAAGGCATCTCGCACCAGATCATCGCGGACAACGCCGCCGGACATTTGATGCAACGCGGTGAAATTGATCTCGTGATCGTGGGCAGCGATCGCACGTTGGGTCGCACGGGTGAAGTGGCGAACAAGATTGGGACTTACACGAAAGCAGTGTTGGCGAAGCGGCATGGGATTCCGTTCTACGTGGCGATCCCGCTTTCGACGATTGATTGGAATCTCAAGCGTGGGTTTGATATCCCCATCGAGGATCGGCACGAGAGCGAAGTGCTGGGCGCGTGGGGAGTCAAGGAGAGCCTCAAGTCTAAAGGCGAAGGTCTAAAGCTGGAGAAGCGGATTTACGTGCGTGTGGCGAATCCGGGAAGCGGCGCGCGCAATCCGGGTTTCGATGTCACGCCTGCGGAGTTGATCACGGGTATCATCACGCCGGTTGGGATTTTGAAACCTTCAGAACTCTGGAAGCGTCGGCATGAACTGGGATTTATCGAATGAAACTAAAAACATTTTCTCTCGTGTTGTTCGCGTTCATCGCGAGTGCTTGGCTTTCACCGGCAGCCATGCACATCGTTGGCGTGTCGAGCAACGCCATCGGTTTTACGACGAACGGCCCGGTGCGATATGAAACGTTTCGCATCACGCAGACGATGTCGAACGATCTTCCGGTTAATCCCCGCACCGCTACGAATGCCGCCTATCGCCGCGCGTTTCCATCAGAATACATCTACACCAACGCGGTGTTTCATAGCTTGCGCGAGGATTCGCTGAACTATTGTGTATGGACAAATTTTCTCGCTCATACGAACGGTCGCGACATGGTCATTTGGTCGCAAAGGTCGCATGGCACAAGTTGGCCGACGAATCCGCCGGTCGCGATGTGGAACACGAAAAGCCTGATCTGGGGCATGAAAGGCATGACGGCGATCAGTCCATGCTGGGTGGGTGAAGGCGGGCACGGACAGATTCCACTGACGGCGTTGACGCGGCGTCACGCTTACACTCGTGGTCACGGCATGGGTGCCGATGGGTTCAACGCCAGCAACGCGGGGAACAAAGCGTGGTTCTTGGCGGCGGATAATTCGCTCGTTGAAGCGATCATTAAACGTCAGGTCACGCGCGCGACTGCTTCCACGAACGGTCAGCATCGCGATTACACGATATTGATGTTTGATCGTGATCTCCCGCCAAGCATTGAGCCGATGACGGTTGCGGAGTTCAAGGAAGTTCAACTCCATTATCTTTTCCCAACGCTGGGCAAGGTGCCGCAGCCAATTTTTCAAACCGAACAAGGGGGTCATGTGAGTACCAGCGTTGAACCGTTGACGGTCAACACCTGGAAGGGCGGTGATTCAGGATCACCCAATATGATTCCGATGCCGGGCGAACTGGTGTTTTTCAGCGGTCGCTCCACGAGCGGGCCGACGCCGGAGATGCAGCGGGACATTGATGAATTGTGTCGTCAGGAAAAAGTGGATGCCACCAAGTATCAACTGCACTGGGTGGATTTATCGAAGTATCCGGCTTACTAAATCCAAATTCCGAAACAGAAGAACGGGAGAGAACAGAGCCAACGGAGACTGAAGCGGAACAGCAATTCAAGACCGGACAACTTGCTCCCTCTCCGTTTCCTCTGTTGCCTCCAGTGAAATCAATTCCAGAGATCGGTTTCAATTCTGGCGACCAGATATGGACGAGCGAGGCAAAGCGACTTCGTTGCTTTATCGTGTGCATCAGATCGTATGCAACACCCGACGTGAGGAAGTTCCGACCTGTTTTGGTTGAGGAAGAAGTTTGAGCCGCATTACCCCGGCTGCTACCGAACTCGTCAGAAAGTTTGACACCGCGCATCCGCACCGGACAATGCTCTTGTGCGTTTCATCAAATTTCTGGGCATCTTGCGCGTTGCGTTTGTTGCGGCCACTGGCTTACTCCATGCGCAAGACAACAACCCGTTGGATCCGCCTGCGCTTTACCTGCAATGGCAGCGCGACCCCACTACCACCATGACCATCCACTGGCATACCGTGGGGGAGGCGACGTCTGAATTGTATTATCGTTCTCTCGTCACGACGAATTGGATCCCTGCTTCTGGCATCGCCAAGCCTCTCGTCGGTTCGGAGCGAACCGTTCGCATCGTGGAGTTGACTGGATTGAAACCGGGGGCGAACTACGAATTCTGCTTTCAGCCAGGCGCACGCGTGTTCAAGTTCCGCACGATGCCCAAAGATTTGAGCCAGCCCGTGCGCTTCATCACCGGTGGCGATGTTTATCTGAATCTCAAATGGATGGGCGACACCACCGCGCTCGCAGCCAAACTGGATCCGGCGTTTATCGTGTTCGGCGGCGACCTTGCTTATTCAAACGGCGGAACGAATCAGGAAAACATCACACGCTGGTTTGATTACTTCGCCTCGTGGAAGACCAACGCCGTCGCACCGGATGGTCGGCTCATCCCCATGCTCGTCACGATGGGAAATCATGAGGTCAGGGATTCCTATCGTCAACCCATCGAGAAAGCGGCGAGCTTCTACACACTGTTTTCATCGCCCGGCCCGCAAGGTTACACCGCGCTCGACTTCGGAAAATATCTCAGCTTGTTCCTGCTCGACTCGGATCACACACACACCATCGCGGGTGAACAGACCGATTGGCTTGGAAAAAATCTTTCCACGCGACGCAAAGTCCCGCATGTGTTTCCCATTTATCACACGCCTGCGTATCCGAGTTTTCGTGAAGAGACCGGTGTTCAAGCGAAGGAAGTCCGCGCGCATTGGTGTCCGCTGTTCGACAAATACGGCGTGAAGCTCGTGTTCGAGAATCACGATCATTGTTTCAAGCGCACGTTTCCCATCCGCGCCGGGAAGATTGATCCCAAAGGCACAACCTATCTTGGCGATGGAGCCTGGGGCGTGGAAGTGCGCAAGCCCGATCCCGCGAAACCCAAGTGGTACATCGAGAAGAGCATTGGCATCCGGCATTTCTACGTGGTGACGTTGTCTCCTGAAGCGCGCCACATACTCGCCGTCAATGAATCCGGCCAAGTCTTCGATGAAGTGTACCAGCGGGTGAAGTGAAGCTGCGGAGCAGCGGAAGAAGTTAGCCCACGGCGTGAGTGGGTTGTGGAAACAATTCAAGCCCCGGCAGGGGCGAAAGAAAATCTGCGAAACTCTGTCGCCCTGCCGGGGCTTGTCGGTTCTGCACTTTTCCCTCACGCCGTGGGCTACCTTCTGGCGCAACTCCGTTGCTGAATCTCCACTCGGAGTTCGGCTTGAAAACAACGAAGAACCCAATTTCCCTCGCAAGCATGTCTGCCAAAAGAAAAACACGGCATCCTTGCGGATGCCGTGTTGGATAAAACTTAAACGGATTTCAGATTAGGGGAACTGGAGGCGGTTGACGCCAATTCCGGCTGAACCGGAATTTGCGATAATCGCAGTAGTTCCATGCGGCGTATCGCCCGTATTATTCAAGGCTGTGCGCAATGCTGAACTGCTGAAGCCTTGCACGCTGCCGTCAGCCAAACCTACGTTGCCCTGCTTGGCGTGATTGCTTTCCGTCCAACTGAGTCCTGTAGCAGGTGAATTGGTACCAGCAGAAGCGAGGCCGGTAGTTGTAGTAACTTTTGTAAAAGCTGCGCCCGTTCCTAAGTTGTGGTCACCCGAGAGGAACATCTGGGGCGATGTGTCATTAGCGTCCACACCGACGAAATAGCTGGTGTAGAAATCGTTCTGGAAACCTTCAGAGGTACCAATCTTTGGTCCAAATGAATTTGGTACCGCAGGGATGAGAGTTGTGGTGCCAACTGATGTTTGCCCGGATTCAGACGGGCAGGCCAAGATTTTCGGGGTGTTCAATTCGTTGGACATAACCATGAACATCCAGTGAACACCGCGGCCCGCGTTCGGGTCAACAACGGCTGTTGTCCAAGCGGCTTGCGCGATTTTATCAATGGCTTCGGAAGCGCCACCCTGAGCGACTGTCACACCCATCGGATTACGATCTCCGTTATCCCCTGCCCAGATACGGAAGGCGAGGCCGACTTGCTTGAGGTTGTTGGTGCAACTGATGCGCTGCGCTTTGGCTTTGGCCTTGGCGAGTGCGGGGAGGAGCATGGCCGCCAAGATCGCAATGATCGCGATCACGACGAGCAGCTCGATGAGCGTGAACGCTCCGAGTTTTTTACGTGTGTTTTTCATAGTGTTGTTTGTTTTTTTGTTTTGGTTTCGGTGAAACTATGGGCGCACTTTAGTGATGCACGCCACACAGTCAAACCTGTTTTCAAAATTCTTTTAGCAGCGCCAGTGCCACAGCCGGTTTATGCGTGAAACCGGGTGTTTCGCACGCTCAGGCGTCTTCTTTGCGCGGAATTTTCACGCATAAAGCGTGAGGCTCACGCAGCGTTGGGTGGTCGCGCTATGGCGCGTGCAGCCGGGTAGCGTAATCATCAATAATCTCGGCTACACGGCCTACGGCTGGTTCGTGGCGGTGCGACAACCCCGCCCCGTTCAGGTCGGAACAGCGTTCTCGCGGGATTTAACTCTCCTCTAAAGTTTTTGCGACACCATACGCGGCGCGAATCGCCGCAACGCGAGAATTCCCACCTCGGTATGCGTCAGTCCTGACATGCAGGCACAGCAAGATTGCCCATGCACGACTCTTGGCTTATTCTGCGCGCCGGTGATTAAACCAAAATCCAACGCCGCACCGCTCAAGGTCGGACTCATCTCGCTCGGTTGCGCAAAGAATCTCGTGGACGCCGAGATCATGCTCGGTTCGCTCATGAAGGACGGCGTCGAGATCACGAACGATGCCGCGCTCGCTGACGTCATGATCGTGAACACCTGTTCGTTCATTGATTCCGCGCAAGAGGAGAGTGTGGACACGATCCTTGAATCCTCCGAGGTGCGAGATGCGCAGAATCGCGGTCAAGGTCTGGTCGTATCCGGCTGTCTCTCGCAACGCTTCCGGGAGGAATTGCCGAAACTGTTTCCTGAAGTGGACGCGTTCATGGGCATTGATCAAGTCGCACAGGTCGCACAAATCGTGAAGCACGCGCACGAACGCCGCGCAGAAAAAATCAGCGGCCAGATACCTGCGGTGAGAGTGCGGAAAGCCAAGGTCACTGCACGTCTCGCTGAATTGGAGAAAGGTCGCGCTCACGACGATCACGAAAAAGATGAAGCCCTGCGCGGCTCGGATAAGTTTGGGAAAACCAAAACTGTCGTCACACACCAATCGGCAATCGGCAATCGGCAATCGGCAATCTTCGACGTCACCGCCCGCCCCACCTACATCCCGGACTACGACACGCCGCGATTCCGCCTGACTCCGAAACATTTCGCCTACGTGAAGATCGCGGAGGGCTGCAATCATCCGTGTAGTTTCTGCATCATCCCACGGATGCGCGGGACGCATCGCAGCCGAACGCAAAAAGACGTGGTGGCCGAGGCGAAGTTGTTGCTGGCCGACGGCGTGAAGGAGTTGAATCTCATCTCGCAGGACTCGACTTACTACGGACTCGACTTGCGCGCAAATCACAGTCGCGCGATTTCGTCGCCGGAGAAATTTTCTGCCGCCGCGAAAGCATTGCCAACGAACTCCACGACCATCTGCACGTTGCTGCGCGAGTTGAATGACTTGCCGGGAGATTTTTGGGTGCGCCTGCTCTACACGCACCCGGCGCACTGGACTGATGAGTTGATCCAGACCATCGCCGAGTGCCCGAAGGTGGCGCGTTACGTGGACATCCCGCTGCAACACATCCACGAAAACATGCTCGAACGGATGCGGCGCGAGACGTCGAAGCAATACATCGTGGACTTGATCAAACGTATCCGCGCTGGTGTGCCGGGCATCGCATTGCGGACGACGTTCATCGTGGGTTTTCCCGGTGAAACGGAGGGCGCGTTCAATGATCTGCTGGAGTTCATCGAGGAAACGAAGTTCGAGCGGCTCGGCGTTTTCAGTTACTCGCAAGAAGACGGCACGCGCGCCGGAGCAATGGCAGGTCAAGTCAGCGACAAGGTGAAACAGAAACGCCGCGAACTCGCGATGGCCGCGCAGCACAGGATCGCCAAACAAGTTTCCGAATCGTTCGTGGGTCGCACACTCAAGGTCTTGATCGAGGGTCGCGCCAGCGCGAAGCAACTCGCCGCCGCGAATGTCAGCTCGTGGGAACATGGCTTGATGCGCGAAGCGGAAGCTCAAGACTCAAGACTCAAGACC
>JAYUAV010000281.1:0-15911 GCA_043741175.1 Verrucomicrobiota bacterium | reverse complement strand
ACGAGTCGTCCCAGCAGAAAAAGCGGCGACAAGTCGCCGCACTCCACATTTTTCCCTCGACGCCCCAAACTTGAGCGGCACTTTCAGTCACACCCGATTGAGACTTTGATGAATGAGACAGTCGGCTTCAAAAGAAAGTCAGTCAGCAATCTTTTTGAAACAGCGTGTTCCAAAGCGAAGACAATAAATTCCAACACGGGGACATAGAGCACTTAGTTGAAGTCAGTGTGTGCGGAGGAGGTCGCCATGAGTGTGGATTTTGGGACGATGATCATTGAGGCGGGGACAGTGAGTGCTGATGTTTTAACAATCAGCCTTCTTCAAATCTCCACCTGCAAGCCGAGTTCTACGACGCGGTTGGGTGGGAGGCGGAAGTAGGCGTTGGCTGGTTGCGCGTTGCGGGAGAGCAGCGCGAAGAGGCGTTTGCGCCAGCGCGCCAAGCCACGTCGCTCGCTCGCAATGATGGTCTCTCGGCTCAGGAAGAAGGTGGTTTCCATCTCGCGGAAATTCAAGCCGGAGGGTTTGCAAAGTTTGAGAATGTCCTGCGCGTCGGGTTCTTCCATGAATCCGTATCGCCCGATGACGCGGAAGAATCCTTCGCCAAGATCGGCCACGCTCACGCGACGTTCCAATTCCACGTAGGGAATTTCCTCGATGAGGATGGTGAGCAGGATGACCCGTTTGTGGATGATCTTGTTGTGTTTGAAATTATGCGTGAGCGCGGCAGGTGTGCCGTCGGGATTTCCCGCGAGGAAGATGGCCGTGCCGTTGACGCGATGCGGCTTGCTCTCGGCAACGTCTTTCAAAAAATCCTCGATGGGCAGCAGGCTGTTGATGAGTCGTTGACGCAGGCGATTGCGACCCGTCTTCCATGTGGCCATGATCGTGAAACCAATCGCGCCGATGCTAAGTGGAAACCAGCCGCCGTGCGCGATCTTGGTAAGGTTCGCGCCGAGGAAGCAGAGTTCCGCCGCGAGGAACACGGCGCACAGTGCTGCGGTGGGAACCAAACTCCATTTCCAGAGTCGTCGAGCAGTGAAGTAAAATAGCAACGTGGTGATGATCATCGTCAATATCACGGCCAAGCCATATGCGGCGGTGAGATTGTCCGACGAACGGAAGCCCAGCACGAGGCCAATGCACGCGAACATCAATCCCCAATTGATCCACGGAATGTAAATCTGCCCGCGCGTGGAGGAGGAGGTGTGTTCGATGGCAACACGCGGCATGTAGCCGAGTTGAACGGCTTGCATGGTGAGTGAGAACGAACCGGAGATAAGTGCTTGTGAGGCGATGACGGCAGCAGCAGTGGCAAGCGCGACGAGCGGATACAACGCCCATTCCGGTGCCATGCGAAAGAAGGGATTGCTCGCGGCTTCGGGTGTGTTCAACACGAGCGCGCCTTGACCGAGGTAGTTGATGAAGAGAGCGGGCAGCACGAGGCCGAACCACGCGGCGCGGATGGGTTTTTTTCCGAAGTGTCCCATGTCCGCGTAGAGTGCTTCCGCGCCGGTCAACACGAGAATCACCGCGCCGAGCAGGTGAAAGCCGCGCCAGCCGTTGGCGGCGAAAAATTGCCAGGCATAGGCTGGATTCACGCACTTCAGCACTTCCGGCGCGTGGAAGATTTGTTTTACGCCGAGCACCGTCAGCGTGGTGAACCACAACAACATTACCCAACCAAACGCACGCCCGACGCCGCCTGTGCCGATGCGTTGCACACTGAACAATCCGACGAGGACTAGCACGGTGAGCGGGACGACGTACGGTTTGAGCGCGGGTGCGGCGACCTCCAATCCTTCCATCGCGCCCAACACCGAGATGGCGGGGGTGATGAGGCCGTCGCCATAGAGCAACGCCGCCCCAAACAAACCACAGGCGATGAGCACCCACTTGGTGCGAGGAGACGTATCCTTTTTACGCTCAGGAAACGCGAGCGCCATCAACGCCAAGATGCCGCCTTCACCGCGATTATCCGCGCGCAAAACGAACACGAGATATTTCACCGACACGATCAGAATCAACGCCCAGAAAATCAGCGAGAGAATGCCAAGGACGTTGTCGTGCGTGGCGGCGACGCCCGATTCAGGACTGAAGCAAGTTCGCAACGCGTAGAGCGGACTCGTGCCGATGTCGCCATAGACGACGCCGAGTGCCGCGAGTGCCGTGGCGGCGAGACCGGCTTTGACGGCGACGTGGCCGTGCCCGGATTGCGGGGCGTTATCAGACGGGGCAGACGCGCTGCCCGAACCTGTGTCAGTTTGCATTTTGTTTGGCGGGAATCCGTGAAGCGTTGGCGCAACGCGGATTGCCCTTTCACATGCCGACGAGGTTAGCTGACGGGCTGGGTCTTGAAAGTGACCTGATGATTCGCATCATCTACGCCCCTGTCCGGGACTGCCGGACTTTGGTTCCCCCGCGTCCTGCGATGTCTCGCAGAACCTAGGCTGCGGAAGGAGAATCCCAAATCAGGCGGGTGATGTCAAATGAGGTGCGGCATGGGGGGTGACCTTTGGGCGATGGAATTAAAATGCGCTCTCGACGCACTCAAATCCTCCAAATAATCTCCCGCTCAGTTACAAAAACATCCTTCGTGGCAACTGTCGTGCTATGCAATCACTGACTCAATGAATTCCGAACAACGACGACTCGACGACGCCAACTCCGGTAAAGCCGCATGGCGACGCTGGGGGCCGTACATGGCCGAACGCCAGTGGGGAACCGTGCGCGAGGATTATTCCGCCAACGGCGATGCGTGGGGATTCCTCCCGCACGATCACGCGCGCAGCCGGGTTTATCGCTGGGGCGAGGACGGACTCGCCGGCATCAGTGATGATCAACAGCATCTTTGCCTCGCGCTCGCACTCTGGAATGGTCGTGATCAAATTCTCAAGGAGCGACTCTTCGGCCTGACCAACAACGAAGGCAATCATGGCGAGGACGTGAAGGAAATTTACTACTACCTCGACGCCACGCCGACGCATTCTTACCTCAAGACGCTCTACAAATATCCGCAACGCGAATTTCCCTACGCCCGACTGGTCGAGGAAAACCGTCGTCGTGGTCGCGAGCAAGCGGAGTTCGAGTTGCTCGACACCGGCATCTTCGACGATGACCGCTACTGGGATGTGTTTGTCGAATACGCGAAAGCTTCGCCCGACGATGTTTTGATGCGCGTAACCGTTCACAATCGCGGCCCGGAGACGGCGACGATTCATCTGCTGCCACAACTGTGGTTTCGCAACACCTGGTCGTGGAAGGAAAATTCTCCAAAGCCGGTGATGCGAGAACACAAAGGCAGCATCGTGGCCGAGCACGCGGAGTTTGGAACGTATCGGCTCAACTGCGACGCCACGCCGACCTTGCTGTTCTGCGATAACGAAACCAATCCTCGCCGCCACGGAAGCGCACCAGACGCGCCGGGCTTTTTCAAAGATGCGTTTCACGATTACGTCGTTCACGGCAAAACGGACGCGGTGAATCCCCAGCGCACCGGCACGAAGGCTGGCGCACTTTATCAACTGACTATTCCCGCTGGCGGCACGGCGCAAATCTGTTTACGACTCGTTTCGGAGCGCGGGCTTCAGCCCGCTTCAACATCCAATCTTGCCGGAGACGCGAAGGAAACCTCTGCGGCCTTTACCAAATCACGTCGAAGCGGCCTAAAGTCCGCGCTCCAGCCATTCGCCGACTTCAACGCCATCTTCACTGATCGCACAAACGAAGCGGATAAGTTTTACCAGCACTTGCAGGACGGCATCACCAGCACCGACGAACGGCTTGTGCACCGCCAAGCAATTGCCGGGATGATCTGGAGCAAACAATTTTATTACCTCGACGTGTTCAAATGGTTGAAGGGCGATCCCACACAACCGCTTCCGCCCGCCGAACGCAAAAATGGTCGCAATGCTGAGTGGACACACCTCAACAACTCCACCGTCATGTCCATGCCGGACAAGTGGGAGTATCCGTGGTACGCCGCGTGGGACTTGGCCTTCCACGCGATTCCCCTCGCGCTCGTGGATCCGCATTTCGCCAAGCAACAACTACTCGTTCTTACACGCGAATGGTACATGCACCCGAACGGTCAGTTCCCTGCCTATGAATGGAACTTCAGCGACGTGAACCCGCCCGTCCACGCATGGGCGACGTGGCGCGTGTTCCAGATGGATCGCAAGCATCGGCGCGAAAAGAATCCCGCTGACAAGGGCGACGTGGAATTTCTCGAACGCGTCTTCCACAAGCTGCTGCTCAACTTCACCTGGTGGGTGAACCGGAAGGACACGCAAGGGCGCAACATTTTTCAAGGCGGTTTCCTTGGTCTCGACAATATCGGCGTGTTTGACCGCAGTGCTCCGCTGCCGATGGGTGGGCATATCAATCAAGCTGACGGCACGAGCTGGATGGCGATGTATTGCGTGAACATGCTGCGTATCTCGCTCGAACTGGCGCAGCACAATCGCGTCTATGAAGACATCGCCACCAAGTTTCTCGAACACTTCCTCGACATCGCCGCTGCCATCAACGGCGTGGGTGAAGGCATGCTTGGACTGTGGGATGAGAAGGACGAGTTTTACTACGACCATCTAAATCTCGCTGACGGCCAGAACTTCCCGATGAAAGTCCGCTCGATGGTGGGATTGATTCCGCTGTTTGCGGTTGAAGTTCTCGATCCGGCCCTGCTCAACAAGCTTCCTGATTTCAACGCGCGTTTGCAGTGGTATCTCCAACATCGCCCCGACCTCGCCAAGCTGGTTTCCCGCTGGCAGGACTGCGGCGAAGGCGAGCGCCATCTGCTCTCCCTGCTGCGCGGTCATCGCATGAAAGCTTTGTTGCGCCGCTTGCTCGACGAGACGGAATTTCTCAGCGACTTCGGCGTGCGTGCCTTGTCCAAAGTTCACGAGCAACAACCGTATCGGCTCGATTGCGGCGGCAAGACTCACGAAGTCCGCTACTGGCCGGGCGATTCGCAGAACGGGTTGTTCGGCGGCAACTCCAACTGGCGCGGCCCGATCTGGATGCCGGTGAACTTTCTCCTCATCGAATCGCTCCAGAAATTCCATCACTACTACGGCGATGAATTCAAGATCGAGTGCCCGGTGGGATCTGGAAAATTTGTCACGCTCAACGGTGCTGCGAATGAAATTTCCCAACGCCTCACGAAACTTTTCCTCAAGGGCAAGGACGGCCAACGCCCCGCGCTGAAGTCCCACGCCAAGCTCGCAAGCGATCCGCATTTCCGCGACCACATCCTCTTCCACGAATTTTTCCATGGTGACGACGGGCGCGGCCTCGGCGCATCGCATCAAACAGGCTGGACAGGCATCATCGCCAAGCTTCTCCAACCCCGCCGCGCCTCGCACCACGCCTCCGACACCGTTTTCATGGCGCGAACCGAAATGGCGACTCCGACAGAGAAAAAATCTGCGCGCCGAAAATCTCCCCGACCCGCTTGATTGAATCCGGACGGACGCGTTGCCGTCCGCCCGGAGTTGTTCGGTTAGTTCTTTGTGACTGGCAGCGGAACTTGGAACTGCAAGTTCGGCCCGCCTGCCGCGCCGCTCGCCATCCACCACTGCGGATAGCGACCATCCCATTTCTCGACGCGCAACTTCTCAACTTCGAGCGCCTTCAATTGCAACAGCAGCGGATTGTTCTGCGCTTCCTGCGCGGCCTTGTTGATCTCGCGAATCGCGGACGCTTCGGCTTGCGCCGCTGAAATACGCGCATCAGCCTGGCCTTGCGCTTCACGCCGCGCTTTCTCGGCAATCGCGTTGGCTTCCAGTTCGATGCGCTCGTTCTCCTTCTTCTGCGCCTCGAACTTCGCTTCTGACACCACCTTCAACTGCTGCGCGATGAACGTGTCATCAATGGACCGCTGGATGCCGGGATTCTCATACGTCATCCCGCCGAACATCCCGACCGTGGTGATCGTGATGCCGCGCGTGGCAAAGAAGTTGGTCAGGTCCGTTTTCACGGCGTCGCTGATCTCCTGCTTCTTCGTTCGCAACGTATCCAAGGGATATTTCGCCGCGACTTCCGCCGCGACTTGTTGAATCCGCGCCCTCACCTCGCGGTCCATCACATCGTGCAACGACCCACTCGGATACCAGTAGAGGAACTTCGCCGCGTCGTCCTCGCTGATGTAGGACGTGCAGGTGAAACCCATGCTGAACCCAACGCTGTCGCCGCTCTCAATCCAGATGGCCTGGTCGGTATGATTCGGTCGGCGATTGCCTTCAATGTTCGTCGTGGCCGTGCTCATCCATTCGCGCGTGATGGGCGAACGATTCACCTTCACCAGCCGCACCGTCGGAATCCACCGCCCATCCGAGGAGATGCGACCTTCCTGCGACCAACGATGCGTGATCTGCACGCGCTTGGCCGCGACCTTGCGTTGTTTCAAATACTCTTCGCTCTGAAACTTCGCCTGCTGCGTGCCATCACCTTCGAGCGGAATCAGGAAACCCGTTTCGCTCGTGTCTATCTCGACATACTCCGGCTTGTCATAGGACTTGATGCAACCGCTCGTGAACAACACCGCAGTTGCCGCAACCATCATCGGTGTCGCCGCGCCGAAGAATTTCCGCAGCCGCGCGCCGAATGCCGTGGCGTTGACGCGATCAGCAAACTTCCGCGCCACCGGTCCGAGCAACAGCACCGCCGCAACCAGCGTCGCCAGCGCAGTCGCCAGTTGCACGCTGTCCTTGAGCGATTGAAACGAACGAAGCTCGCGCGCTGCGTTGTTCCCGCCCGTGAATTGGTTGAGCGCGAGGCGAGCAGAAACATCCGCCTGCTGCGTGTTCAACCACCAGTTTTCCGCCGTCCACAGACCGGCGACCAAGACCCCGAATAGGATTAACCGTTTCATAACTGACCTTCGTTTTGTACGCGCGCGCCCGTTCGTAGCGGAAGGCAATCGCCTCCCGCACTTGCTTGCGTACGACCCGTTGGAATGCGACTGCATTCCGCCACGTCGGTACGCGACGCGATGGTTCAAGACTGGGAGATCAGATGGTGCCGATACACACGGCCCTAGAGGATCGCCCTTCCAATTGCCGACGAGGTTAGCTGACGGGCTCGGCCTTAGAAGTGGCCTTGGCAATGGTTCGCATTGCCGTTCGCCCCATCCGGGTTTTCAATCCGGACTTTGGTTCCCCCGTGTCGGCTCGCAGGAAGGCGGGCCGACTTAGGCTGCAACAAGGAGATTGATGACACAACGGCTGCGGGAGTCAAGCGACGCGCGGCATCGCAACTTGTAACTGGCGCAATAGCAATCCAATCGCGTGATGAGTCAACTTCTTGCAAAAGGGCGCGAGGAGAACTTCAACAGGTCAATTCGTGAGGAAATGTCGGGAGGAGCGGAGGATTGTGTAAAAACCTCGCAGAGTTCGTCGTCGTTGTGGCGGAGGTGTTCTTGCTTCTCTCAACCCGGCGGCTCGGCATCGTACGGCAAACCGAAATACCCGAACACCGCCTTCGACCGGTCGTAGATCAGCCGCTCGAACATTTCCGCACGATCGCACATGGCGTTCATCGGGCCGAAGTCGTTGCCGATGAAATGGAGCAATTCCAGGCGGTCATAATTCACAGCAACGTGCGGCCTGCCGTCCACCTTCATCGCCACAATTGAAGGCAGGCAACACATCACCATCATTTGAAACGCCGCCGTCTCCAGATTGCAGAAATAAAGCCAGTACGGCCATGCGTCGTGAAACGCCGTGTAGAAACGGCGAATCTCCGGGATCGAATGAATCTCACGGGGATCGTCGTCGTAGCCTTCGATCACGAACATCATGCCATTCATCATCTCTCGCAGCCGTCTGCCGGTGGGCAGTTTGTCCGGCGCATACAGGCCGAGGAAATTGCTGAAATCGCACCGCTCCACCTTCGAGCGGCTGAATTGGTAGCAGATGATGTCGTCAGCCATACGGTTCTAACGGTCGGTTTCCACGGCGGTGGAAGAATGAGTTCAGCGGAGCGCGGGAATTGTCGCACGGCGGCGGCGCGTGCCGGTTTTGGAGTAGGAGGTTTTCATCGTTGCCGGTGCATCGGGTCGCCTGAAATATAAACTGCGCTGTGGTAGCCTTCCAACTTCATTGCCGGGGAGCAATCCAAAACGGGAATTGTCTTGCGGTGCAGACCGCTCTAGTCTCGCCGCGTCCGTCAAAAAGAAAACGACCAGAAAATCATTTAACAAAAATCATTTAGCGTAGCTACGGCTGCGGGTCTCACGAGAAACGTAGGAAATTTCGAGAAGAGAGACTGCCTGAAGCGCGCGCCCAATGGGCGCGGCTTGGCATTGTCTTCTCTTCGGGCCTCCTACGGCCTCTCGTGAGGGCGTGTTAAGTTCGCGCCTTTTCGTTTTTAGAATTTCCCGTTGGATCGCAAGCGCGCGAGCGAACCGCTCATGCCTACACCACGCGAGAAATTTCAATCACTGCTCAAGAAACTGTTTCAGTTCGACTGCACCGAACTCGACTTCGGGATTTACCGCATCATGAATCAGAAGCGGGCGGTCATTGAGCAGTTCATTGAAAATGATTTGGTCAAAGGCATCGCGAAGGAACTGGCTTCGGGCGCGCTGGCGCAGGAGGCGGGACTCGCGCAGCAACTCGCGGAAGTCACCGCGAAGATCAGGGAAGATATTGACGACGATGCCATTGATGCGGATGGGAATCTTGATCCGAAGCATCACAACACCAAACTCGGCAAGCAATATCTCGTCTTGCACGAGCGCGCCGGAAAATCAAAAGCCACTCCCGAACTCGAAGCCGACATCTTCAATCACCTCTACGCTTTTTTCAGCCGCTACTACGACGAGGGCGATTTCATGTCGCTGCGGCGGTATTCCAAGCGCGACAAATACGCCATCCCCTATAACGGCGAGGAAGTTCATCTCCATTGGGCCAATGCCGACCAGTATTACATCAAGACCGGCGAGAACTTCACCGATTACAGCTACAAGCACGGCGGCTGGACGGTTCACTTCAAACTCCGCAACGCCGACGTGGAGCAGAACAACGTAAAAGGCGCGAAACGCTTCTTCATCCCACGCGCGGCGGATGTCTCGCTCGACGAGAAAAATTCCACGCTGACCATCCCGTTTGAATTCCGCCCGCTCAATGCCTCCGAGGAAATCAGCTACGGCAAAGGCAGTGGTGCGGAAGAAATCAGCAAAGCCAAGACGAAAAAGAAAAAAGGCCAGGAAGGAATTCTCGCCGACGCGATCGCCGCCATTCAAAACGCGGCGAAGAAAAACGCCGAGGTGCTGGCGGCACTCATGCATGAGAAGCGCAAGGACGGCGACGGCAACCCGGTGAGCCTGCTGGAACATCACCTGCGCGCCTACACGCGCGCGAACAGCACCGACTTTTTCATCCACAAAGATCTCAAGGGATTTCTCGAGCGCGAACTGGATTTCTACCTCAAGAACGAAGTGCTCAACCTCGACGAACTGGAGGCGGGCGGCGAGGCGCGGGCGGAAAGCTGGTTTCAAACGCTCCGCGCCATCAAGGGCATCGGGCGCAAGATCATCGCATTCGTGGCGCAGATTGAGAATTTCCAGAAGCGGCTGTTTGAGAAAAAGAAATTCGTCACCGAAGTCCACTACTGCGTGACGCTCGACCGCGTGCCGGAGGAACTCTACCCCGAAATCGCAAAGAACAAGGGGCAGATTGAGGAATGGAAACGGCTATTCCACATCCACGAAATCGAAGGCGACTTAGCAACGCCGGGATTCAAAGAGCCGGTGAAGCCGAGTTTTCTCAAAGAGAATCAGTTCTTGGTGCTGGACACGAAATTCTTTCCCCAGCAATTCGCGGACACGCTTCTCGCTTCTGATGCCTTTGTTGGCCAAACCGCATCGAACGGCGACGCGCTCAATGGCATTCTCGTTCACGGTGAGAATTTGCAGGCGCTTAATCTTCTTGAGGAATGTTTCCGGGAAAAAGTGACGTGCATCTACACTGATCCGCCTTACAACACGGGTGGCGACGGTTTTTGCTACAAGGACAACTATCAGCACTCGTCTTGGTTGGCGATGATGAGATCGCGGCTGGTGCGCGCGTTTGGATTTCTCAAATCAGGTGGCGCGTTGTTCACCAGTGTTGACGACAACGAGTATGTTTATCTCGCGCAGCTTCAATCGTCGGTATTCGCCGGACGCCAGGAAGCGACGGTCGTTCGAGTCAATCCTTCGACAAAAAGTTGGTCGCAGTTTCTCTCCACAACTCACGATTACTGTGTTGTGAGCATCAAGAACGGAGAGGCGGTTTCAGCGGCAGAGAAGTGGGCGATAAAGAAGCCATACGTTGACGAGTTCAAGAAACGCACCAAGGCGTTGCTCAAAATGAAACTTACCGACGAGGAGAAACGGATGAATCTCCGGGAGTTGGTGAAAATCCCCATGTTCAAAGCGTTCGACCACTACACAGAGTTTGACGCGAAGGGTGTTTATCGTTCTGGCAATCCCAACCGCACGCTTCAAAGCGAGGGAGCGAAAGTCCATCCTGATGTCGCGCTGATCCATCCGGTCACAAAAAAGAAGTGCGCCATCTCTGACAATTGGCG
The DNA here is from genome assembly GCA_043741175.1 of Verrucomicrobiota bacterium. Classification (GTDB taxonomy): domain Bacteria; phylum Verrucomicrobiota; class Verrucomicrobiia; order Limisphaerales; family JADLHS01; genus JADLHS01. Next base: position 5,339 of record JAYUAV010000281.1, on the reverse strand, counting down.
CTTTGACCAGGAAAAGACCGATGAAATAGCGGCTCGGAAGCCAACGGGTTTTCATTTCGGCTCTGACCACACGACCGTTCCCGGCATCAAGAACTACTTGGAGGAATATGAGGAAATGACGCCACAGTCAGTCATGTTCGACGATACTCAGGTGGATACCAAAACAATCTTGCCGGGCTTGGGGCTTAATTTCGACTTTCCCAAACCACTTAGTTTTGTAAGGCGAATCTTGGAAATGGCCGCGCCAAAATCAAGCTGGTGCATGGATTTCTTCGGCGGGTCGGGAACTACCGGACACGCAGTCATTGATTTGAATCACGAAGACAAAGGCGGTCGGAAATATCTTTTGATTGAAATGGGCAACCATTTTGACGCGGTGTTGAAGCCACGGATGCAGAAGTTGGTTTATTCCAAAGATTGGAAAGACGGCAAGCCAGTTTCCCGCCAAGGTTCAAGCCACGCCTTCAAATACCTTCGCCTCGAATCCTACGAAGACGCGTTGGACAACATCACGTTCGAGGCGGCGGATGCGCAGACAATGTTCCAACTGGAGGATTACGTCTTGAGCTACATGCTCGATTTCGAGACGAAGCAAAGCGAGACGCTGCTGAACATCGCCAAGCTGGACGCGCCGTTCGATTACAAGCTGCGCCGCCACGGCAAGGACGAGCCGTTGCCGGTGGATTTGCCGGAAACGTTCAACTACCTCATCGGCCTGCATGTCGGGTCGCGCCGCGTGTATGAGAACAAAGGCGTGCGCTATCTAGTCTATCGCGGCAAAGCCGATGGTCGGGAGACGGTCATCCTCTGGCGCACCACGCGCGGCTGGAAGCAGTCGCAGTTCGAGGCCGACCGCGATTTCGTGGCGAAACAGAAATTAACGGAAGGCGCGGAAGATATTTTCGTGAACACGGACAGCTTCATCGAAGGCGCGCGTTCGCTTGATCCGGTTTTCAAACGCCGCATGTTCAACGAGGAATAGCCCATGCCCACGAGCGATTACATCAAGCTGGAGCAACGGCTGGTGCTGGCGGCATGGGCTTATCACAAGCTCGGCTACACGTCGAACAAGGCGATGCTGGAAAGTCTGCACGAGGTCGAGGAAGGTTTCGACGGCAAGGGTAGTTCGTTTCTGGTGCAAGCCATCGCCGCACGCGGATCGAAGTGCCTCGTGGCGCGCGAGGATTTGGAGCGTTACGACGCGAATATCCGGGCGCACCTGAATTATTTCAACAAGCACCGCAAGGAGCGGCTGACGCTTCGATATTTTCAGCACCTGTCATTGCTCATCGCGGAGTTGTTTCTCGACCGCCGTTTCAATCACGAGGCGGCGCTGCGGCAGGACTTGAATCGCTTCGTAGCTGAACGCAATCGCAAGCGCGCGGTGATGGACGCGCAAGACCCGGAGTTTGAAGATCAGGATTTGACGAAGCTGGCGTTCTGGATGGCGACGGGCAGCGGGAAAACAATCTTGATGCACTTCCATTACCGGCAATTCCTGCAATACAACCAAGAGCCGCTGGACAACATCCTGCTGGTGACGCCGAACGAGGGGCTTTCACAACAGCACATCGAACAAATGGAAGCGGCAGGCATCCCGTGCGCGCGGTTTTCGCTGGAGGACAGCGGTTTTGAAGCGGTGCGAAAGAACACAGTGCGGGTGATCGAAATCACGAAGCTGGTGGAGGAGAAGCGGGGTTCAGGCGTGAGCGTGCCGGTGGAGGCGTTCGAGGGAAACAATCTCATCTTCGTGGACGAGGGACATCGCGGGGCGAGCAGCGAAGCGAACCGGTGGCTTGGCTTCCGTGATAAACTGGCGGAGAAGGGCTTCACCTTTGAATACAGCGCGACCTTTGGCCAGGCGATGTTTGCCGCGAAAGACGACGCGCTGACTGTGGAGTATGGCAAGGCGATCCTGTTCGACTATTCCTACAAGTATTTTTTCGGCGACGGCTTCGGAAAAGATTTCGAGGTGCTGAACCTGAAAAGCGAAACGAACGAAGAACAGACGAGGACGCTGCTGCTGGCGAACCTGCTGGCGTTTCATCAGCAGAAGCGGGCCTTTCAAACGAAGTCGGACGCGATGTTGCGCTATCACTTGGCCGACCCGCTTTGGGTTTTCGTCGGCAGCACGGTCAATAAATCCAAGGACAACAAGCAGGCGAAAGAGTCCGATGTCCTGACAGTGGTAAAATTTCTCGATGATGTTTTGAGAAACCAACGCGGCTGGGTGCAGAAGGGCATCAAGCGGATTCTCGATGGCAAGAGCGGAATCGAGGATGAAGGTGGGCACGATGTCTTTGCCGGGCGCTTCAAGCCGCTGACGGATTGGAACGATGATGCGGAGACGATTCATCGCGATTTGTTGAAGCGAATCTTCCACGCGGCGAGTGGCGGGCGGCTGCACGTTGGCGACATCAAGGGCAAGGCGGGTGAGCTTGGCCTGAAGGTCAGCGGCGCGGAGCAATACTTCGGCCTCGTTTACATTGGCGATACGGCCAGCTTCAAAGAACTGATTGAAGAACAATGCCCGGATGTTGAAGTCGAGGAAGATGAAATTGCCGAGGGCTTGTTTGAGAACATCAAGAAGCCGGAGTCGCCCATCAACATGCTAATCGGCGCGAAGAAGTTCATGCAGGGCTGGGATAGCTGGCGCGTGACGAACATGGGCTTGCTCAACATTGGTCGCAGCGAAGGCTCGGAGATCATTCAACTATTCGGGCGTGGCGTGCGGCTGAAGGGATTGAATCGCAGTTTGAAACGGAGTTCCGCTTTGCCGGGTGCTCATCCTCCCGGAATTGAATTGCTGGAACGGCTGAATATTTTCGCCATTCGCGCAAACTACATGACGCAGTTCCGCGATTACCTGGAACGGGAAGGCGTCGAACCGCTGGGCGACGTGGAATTGCGTCTACCCATCAAGCGCAACGATGAATTTTTGATGAAGCAGTTGATCGCGCCGCGCCTGCCAAAAGAGAGCCGATTTGCCACGAGCGAGTGGATCGTGCTTGAGCCGTGGGATGCCGCGAAAGTCGTGCTAGATGTTTCGACGCGGGTTGAAACCATCGGCAGCGCGCAGGGGGCGATTCAATCGTCCACTTACGTTGGCGGTGCAAAACGGTGGCTGCCACCCGGTCAGTTTGCGCGGCTGGATTGGGAGCGGCTTTATCTCGAACTGCTGGAGTTCAAGGAGGAGCGAGGGTTTCATAATTTGCTGATTCGCCCCGATCATCCGCGTCTAATCCTGACGGCGAACGACCCGAAACTCTATGAATTGATTTGCGACGAATCGCTCCTGAATCCGCAGCACGCCGATCAAACAACACGGTTGCAAGCGGTGATGGCTGGAGTTCTCAAAAAATACGCCGAAAGTTTCTATCGCAAACGACAGCACGCGTGGGATTCAGAGAGGATGGTTTATGCACCGCTGACAAAAGACGACGACAACTTCCAGGATTACGTCATCAAAGTGCCGCGTAGCGAAAAGGAATTATTGCAAACCGTCCAGCAAGCGATTGCCGAGTGGAAGAAAGCTTTGAAACGACTTTCTGGCGATCTCCCGAACATTCATTTTGACCGTCTGCTTTATCAACCGCTACTGATCGCAAAAGGCAACAAGACGCGTTCGATGCCGCCAGCGCTGAATGAAAGTGAGCGCCGCTTCGTGGATGATTTGACCGCCTTTTGCCGAGCCGGACATTCATCGCTCAAAGGCAAAGAGATTTTTCTACTCCGCAATTTGAGCCGTGGCAAAGGAATCGGATTCTTCGAGGAGAACGGTTTTTATCCCGACTTTCTGCTCTGGGTGCGGGACGGCGACGCGCAACGCCTTATCTTTGTCGAACCCCACGGGATGAACATGGAGGAACATCCTTCCACCAACAAGAAGGTGAACCTGCACATGAAGCTGGAGACTCAACTCGCAGACGCTCGAAAGAAATCAAAGAACAAAAATCTGTTCCTCGATTCTTTTGTCATCTCGGCAACGGACTACGACGATCTGCACAAGAAGCACGGCGCAGAGTGGACCAGAGCGAAGTATGCCTCCGCCCACATTCTTTTCTTTGGCGAGGGAGATGACCGGGGCTATTTAGATACGATATTGCGGACTGAAACGACCAAAGAAGTATAGCCACCGGCGCGGGCCGGATTTAATTTACCGCCATGCCCGTCTTTTATCAGCGCACCGATGGTTCGGGGTTTTACGCCAAAGCCTGCATCCAGGGGAGCATCGTCACGTTCCAACTCACGGCGCGCGGCGCGGACAAATTGCGCGAGGCAGGCGTGGAGGCCGGTGGCAAGTTCCCGCTGCGGCTGCTCATGGCGCTGTATCGTCCCGGCGATGCCTTCACGCTCAAGGGCGGCACCGGCCCAAAGGCGGGTTATCACGAGGCCGACCAGTTCGCTTTCGGATTTGAGGAGAACCAAAGCGCGGAGCGGTTGTTCCCGGCGTGTTCGGAAACCGGCTCTTACGATGACCTGCATCTGGTGGTGTATGACGACGGCGGCAAAGCCACGGCCAAACTGCTCTGCCCACAGTCGCGGGCAAAAGTCGCGGGCAAGACGACGGTGAATCTGCCGCTGGCGTTGGTCTCGCTCGAAAGTTTGGCGCGGCTGGAAACTTTGGGCAAGCTGCCGTTGGACTGTGACGTTGTCCGGTCGCTCCGCCAATCCTTGGCCGATGATCTAAGCGCGGAATGGGACACGTTCCGGCGACTCAAAGCACAACGGCAGTCCGGCTTGGGGTTTGATTTCCCGGATGAATTAAAACTTGGGTGATGGGGCGACTGCCATTTTCACGGTTTCACTTTCAACCCTTCGCCCGCCGCCGCTTTGGACGTGGTTTCTTCAAGGTAGAGAGAAACAAGAAAGCCGGTGTCGGCAAAGGCTACCACTGGTAGCTTTCTCGTTCTTCCGCGACAATGCTGCGCGGGAGCGGGCCTTTGCTCTCGCCAAAAATGCGTTGGCGACGCGCTTCAAAATCCGGCAGCTTGAATTTCTTCGGCGCGGTGGGTTTGGCTGGCGGCGATAAGAGGGCGATGACCTTGCCCTTCTTGACGATCTCCACCTGTTGACCGTCGGTGATCCAGTCCATCACGTCGCCAAAGGCGTGTCGCAGTTGTCTGACGTTGGCTGTTTTCATGTATGACAAGGAGTTATGTTTCACCTAGCGTTGCCTGTCAATGCGCGGCCTTGCGTGGGGTGTGACTGAAACTGGCGCTCAGTTTTTGGAGTGCGGAGACTTGTCGCTCAGGCAGAGCCGCGTACAGCGGTTTGACGCATGGGCGGGGCGTCTTCTTGGAACGGAGAGCCTTTCTCAATGCACCGCACCGCTGGAC
>JAYUAV010000280.1:0-2206 GCA_043741175.1 Verrucomicrobiota bacterium | reverse complement strand
GGGGGGCAGTGTCAAGATGCGCCGGGCTTGTCAAAAACACTCCACACCCGTTGGACAATGGATTATTCCTTTGTTAGCCTGCGCGCCGCTTTATGAGTTTGGAAAACAAAACGCCCGAAACCACCGCGCCCGCTCCCAGCGATTTTATTCGCGACATCATCGCGCAACACGTCGCTGAGAAGAAGTATCCGCAAATCCACACGCGGTTTCCGCCTGAGCCGAATGGCTACCTCCACATCGGTCACGCCAAGAGCATCTGTCTGAACTTCGGCATCGCGCACGAGTTCGGCGGCATCTGCAATCTTCGCATGGACGACACCAATCCGGCCAAGGAAGACATCGAATACGTCGAGAGCATCCAAGCCGATGTGAACTGGCTCATCGCTGGCTGGGCAGAAAAGGAACTCGGTTTGAATTCCCAATCGGCAATTCCCCAGCCGTTCTACGCGAGCAATTACTTTGATCAAATCCACGAGTTCGCCATCGCACTCATCAAACGCGGCAAAGCCTTCGTCTGCGACATGACGCCAGATCAGACCGACGAATATCGCCGCCTCGGCAAAGCGTCGCCGTTCCGTGATCGCAGTGTGGAGGAAAACCTCAACCTGTTCACGCGCATGAAGAACGGCGAGCTCCCCGACGGCGCGAAAGTTTTGCGCGCCAAGATCATCGTGGATGCGCCTAACATCTGGCTGCGCGATCCCCTGCTCTACCGCATCAAACACACGGCGCATCATCAGACCGGCAGCAAATGGTGTATCTATCCGATGTACGACTTCGCGCATTGTCTGAGCGATTACATTGAGGGCATCACGCACAGCATCTGCACGCTGGAGTTCGAGGTACATCGCCCGCTCTACGATTGGATTCTCGAAAGCCTCGATCTACCGCGCACGCTCCCCAAGCAATACGAGTTCGCGCGACTGAGCCTCGGCTACACCATCATGAGCAAACGCAAGCTCATGCAACTCGTGGACGAAAACCTCGTCACCGGCTGGGACGATCCCCGTATGCCCACAATCAGCGGTATCCGTCGGCGCGGCGTGCGCCCCGAGGCGTTGCGCAACTTCGCTTACAATATCGGCATCACGAAATACAACGGCATCACCGACGTGAGCGTGCTGGAATTCGCCATCCGCGAGGACCTGAACAAACGCGCGCTGCGCCGCCTCGCCGTATTGCGCCCGCTCAAAGTCGTGATCATGAATTACCCTGATGGCAACGGCGAAGAATTGGAAGCGACCAACAATCCCGAAGACCCGAGCACGGGTAAACGATTGATTCCGTTCAGCCGCGAGATTTACATCGAGCGCGACGACTTTGCAGAAGTCCCGCCGCCAAAATTCTTCCGCCTCAAACCCGGCGGCGAAGTGCGCCTCAAATACGCCTACATCATCCAGTGTCAGGAAGTGATAAAGGATGCGAACGGCAATATCATTGAGCTCCATTGCACCGCAGACCTCACCAGCAAGACCGGTGGCGCGACTTCCGCCCGCAAAGTTAAAGGGACAATCCACTGGGTGAGCGCGCAGTATGCCATTGATGCCGAAGTGCGTCTCTACGACCGACTTTTCACCGAAGCCGAACCCGAGAAGGACGGCCGCGATTTCAAATCCGTGCTGAATCCCAAGAGCCTCGAAGTCATCACCGCCAAGTGCGAACCGAGTCTGAAAGACGCCAAGCCGACCGAGCGTTATCAATTCGAGCGCATGGCCTACTTCACGTTGGACTACGATTCCAAGCCGGACAAGCTGGTATTCAACCGCACCATCACCTTGAAAGACGCGTGGGCGAAGGAAGCGCAGAAAAGTTGAGCCATGTTCATCAACGGAATCCACCATCAAGAATACGCCAAGCTCGAATACGGCCGCATGGTCTGGCGTATTCCGGCGTTCCGCGAACGTATGCTCCGCCACTGGCGCGATCCCCGGCATCCGCACGCCGAACGCTTTGCCGAACATGAGGCGGACGTACGATATGTAATCGAGAGTCCCAAAGGTTCGGATGCGGAATTGGACGCTGAACTTCAGAAACGCGGTTCAAGCCTGCGCGCAGTCGTGAAAGAAATCCCCTCAGTGTTCGGGTCGTTTTTCTGAACGTTAATTGATTACGGGTGTGACTGAAAGTGCCGCTCAAGTTTGGGGCGTCGAGGGAAAAATGTGGAGTGCGGCGACTTGTCGCCGCTTTTTCTGCTGGGACGACTCGT
>JAYUAV010000279.1:0-3868 GCA_043741175.1 Verrucomicrobiota bacterium | reverse complement strand
GACGCCGATAGCGACCCAATCGCACCGCTGTCACTCGTGCGAGCGGAGATTTATTTGTGGCGATGTTTGCAAGGCTGGCGACGACTGCGGCCTCGCCCGGAATCGTTTGCTCATTCCAGAAGCCCCAGCGTTTGCCGATGGCGAGAGCATACTTGTTCAACTCATCAACTCCGCCAGCCAAGGCTTCATCCGCCTCGCCGATTGCGATTTGATTCATCGCCTGCCAGAGCGCGCTTTCAAAAGAAATCTCGCCCATCGTCAGCGCGGAATTCAGACCACGCGCACTGAGATCAATCGCCACCTGACCCGCTGGCGCGTTGTGAACCGATCCGGGGAAACGCATCGGCATCGGCTCGGCTTCATCTTTGGCGATGAGATTTTCGATGAACACCGCACCTTCATCAATGCAACCAAACCCCGTGCCTAGCACTACGGCCAATCGCCTCGTAACATCGGGCGCGTGGCTGCGGCGCGCGGCGAGGATCGCCATCTGCGTGATGCGGCTGAGGCGGCGGCGTTGATTGGGCGTCAACGCTGCAACATCAAGCGCGCTGCACGCACGAACCTTGATCGAATCCGGTGGCAACGGCGGTTGGATCGCTCGCTCACTTACGGAATTTTTCTCCGGCGCGATTATGCCAAGGCCAGTGACGATAGCGGGAATACTCGGTGTCGGGCGCGTTTGCGGGATCGTTTCCAGTGTGGAGAAGATCAGCGCAGCGTTGTTGCCTCCGAAGCCGAACGAGTTGCTCATCACATGCGTCAACTTTTCTGGACGCATCTTCGTGACGGGCGATAAGCCGATGGCCGGGTCAATCTCGCTGAAGCCGGGATTCGCCGGGAGTTGTTGACGTCGCAATGCCTCGATGCAGATGATGGCTTCAATTGCTCCACTCGCGGCAAGAGTGTGACCAAAAAATCTTTTCGAGCTGGAGAATGGCGGGACGTTTGCGCCAAACAAAGCCTTTAACGCTTTTCCCTCGGCCATGTCGTTGTCGCGTGTGCCGGTGCCGTGCGCGTTGACGTAGCCGATGTCCGCAGGCGCAAGCCGCGCGCGACGCAGGGCGGATTGCATCGCCGCTAGCGCGCCTGCGCCTTCGGGATGTGGCGCAGTGACGTGATGCGCATCGCAACTTGCGCCCCAGCCGGTGAGCCGAGCGAGGATTTTTGCGCCGCGTTTCAGTGCGTGTTCTTCCGCTTCGATGATCAACACCGCCGCGCCTTCGCCAAAACTCATTCCGCCGCGCGCGACATCGAACGGACGACAACCACCTTGCATGTCCACGAGCAACAACGAATGAAAACCCGCCCATGTCGTGTGTGAAAGTGAATCCGTGCCGCCCGCGAGCATCACGTCGGCTTGGCCGGATTGGATCAACTCAGCCGCCGTTGCGATGGCGAGCGCGCCGGAGGAGCAGGCCGTGGAAATCGCGAAGCTTGGGCCGAACAGACCGAAAGATTCCGCCACCAAATCCACCGGCGAGGAACATTCATGAAAGCGTGTGGGACGCGCGAGCACCTTGCCGTGTTTGATCAGCGCGGTGAGAAACCGTTCCGTGTCGTGCGTGCCGCCGACGGAACTGCCGAGCAAAACTCCCGTGCGATCTGCGACGGATTGAGTGTCGAGATTGGCGGAGCGGATCGCATCGCGTGCGGCGAGCCAGGCGAGTTTGTCGCTGCGCGAACCGTGGAGCGGAGCGCCGAGTTCAGCGAGGTCACGTGTGATTTCGCCGACGGGAATCTGGCCGTAGCGCGGGGATTGAAACAGCGTGAGAGGTTTGAGACCGCTTTGACCTGCGACGATGGCGGGCCAGATTTCATCAATGCCAGAGCCAAGAGCGGAGATGACGCCCAAGCCGGTGATGACTGGAGAGCGATCTGCCACTAGGTGGAGCGGCGTGCGTCAATGAAGTCAGCCAGCGTGCGGACGGATTTGAACGCAGGGCGGCCTTCCTCAATGTCCTTGATGACGATGCCGTAGTTTTTTTCCAACATCACGACGAGTTCCAGCGCATCAATCGAATCCAGTCCCAGACCCGCACCGAAGAGCGGGGCGTCATCTTCGATCTGTTCTGGGGCAATATCCTGCAAGTTCAGGGATTCGATGATCTTGGCTTTGAGTTCCGTTGTCGCGATGGGCATGGATTTACTTCTTAATTTTAGTGCGCGCAGGTTAGCAAAGAGCGTTTCCATGTCACGGCGGATTTTGCTGATGCGCGTAAAAATACTCTATGCGTGCAGCAGTGCTCAAGTGCTGCGGGCATCGGCATGTGATCGCCAACTTCTGGTCATACCGAAACAGGGTGGTTAAATTGTGAGATAGATGAGCTTAGTTCTTGACCGTGCCGCTGGATTTGGTTGCATTGCATCCTAATGAAAAAAGGATTTTTTCTCTTATTGGCTGGTGCGGCGGTCTGCCTCACCGGATGTGTCGGAACCGTCACTGAACAAAAGGCTGGTGGCGTGCCCGTGTTTCGTGACCGTATCGAAGGACGCTATGAGCGTCCGATCACGCAGGTGTTCGACGCGTCCAAACGTGCGCTGAACGCTTTTGGCAATATCAGTTCCGAAGGTTCGTTGCATACGAGTTCAAACCAAGTTCGCACGATCCAAGGTTACGTGAATCAAAGCACAGTCTATATGCGCGTCGAAGCGGTGACGCCCTCGGTCACCTCAGTGATCGTGCAAGTGCGATCCAAGTGGGGCGGTACCGACATCCAAGTCGCACACGATCTCGAGAAGCGTGTAGCGTTGGAACTCTCGAACTAAGATCGGACTACAAACTTTCCAGGCCGGGCGATCACGCCCGGCCTTTTTTATTGCTGATACTTCCGCCTTTTTAATTTTTAATTTTTCATCTTTAATTATCAGATGATTACGCGTTACTCGCGCCCCGAAATGCGGGCCATCTGGACTGACGAAAACAAACTCAACATCTGGTTGCAGATCGAACTGTTCGCCAGCGAGGCGTTGGTGAAGGAGGGCGTCGTGCCCGCCAAAGATTTCAAGAAGATCAAAGCCGGTTGCGACAAATGGTTCGCCGACCTCCCCGGCCTCGTCGCCCGGCAACGCGAATTGGAGAAGGTTCTCAATCACGACGTCATCGGTTTCACCACCGCCGTGGCCGATGTCATCAACGACGACGCCAGCCGCTGGTTTCACTTCGGCCTCACGAGCAGCGATGTGGGCGACACCTGTTACGCCGTGCAGATGATGCAGAGTGCCGACATCCTCATCGCCGATGTGAAGGCGTTGCTGCCCGTCATCGCCCGGCGCGCGAAGGAACACAAGTTCACGCCCTGCATGGGTCGCAGCCACGGCATCCACGGCGAACCCACGACCTTCGGCCTCAAGCTGGCGCTGATGCACGATGAATTCACCCGCGCCCTGCGCCGCCTCGAATCCGTTCGCGACGTCGTGGCCGTCGGCAAAATTTCCGGCGCAGTCGGCACGAGCGCGCATTTGTCGCCGCGCGTGGAGGCTTACGTTTGCAAGAAGCTCGGCATTCAACCCGCACCCATCGCCACGCAAGTCGTGCAGCGCGACATCCACGCAGAATTCCAGCTCGCGATGGCGCTCGTCGGCGCGAGCATCGAACGTTGGGCCGTGGAGTTCCGGCATCTACAACGCACCGAAGTGCTCGAAGTCGAAGAGCCGTTCACCAAAGGCCAGAAAGGCAGCAGCGCCATGCCGCACAAGCGCAACCCCATCACCTGGGAACGCCTCACCGGCCTCGCGCGCGTGCTGCGTGGCAACGCTGTGGCTGCGTTGGAAAACGTCGCCCTCTGGCACGAGCGCGACATCAGCCACAGCAGCGTCGAGCGCATCATCTTCCCCGACAGTTGCACGCTGCTCGATTACATGTTCG
>JAYUAV010000278.1:0-4342 GCA_043741175.1 Verrucomicrobiota bacterium | reverse complement strand
AATTATCGCTGAGTCCGCCGTGCTAAACAGCATTTTGCTTGTATCAAACGATTCTCATTTGCTGAAAGCCGACCATCGAAGGCTTGGGCTGCTTTTCCGTGAGCTAGACTTGCCCGTGCCGTTGATCGTATCGCCTCACGAAGTAGTTCGTAAATTCTACCGTTAAATTTTATGCGTTGGACACAAACACTCATCCCCACACTCCGCGAAGCTCCGTCTGATGCGGAGATTGTTTCGCACAAACTGCTGCTGCGCGCCGGACTCATCCGCAAACTCGCGGGTGGCGTTTATACTTTTCTCCCGCTCGGACTCCGCGCGCTGCGGAAAGTTGAAACCATCATCCGCGAGGAGATGGATCGCGCAGGAGCGGTTGAAGTCCTCATGCCTGCGTTGCAGCCGACGGAGATTTGGGAGCAGAGCGGGCGCGCGGAGACGGCCAGCAATGTTCTGTTCAAGGTCAAGGACAGCTCTGGGCGTAACTGGTTTCTCAGCCCGACCGCCGAGGAAGTCATCACCACGTTGGCGGCGGGCGAGATCAATTCGTATCGCCAGTTGCCGAAGAATTTCTATCAAGTCAGCAGCAAGTTCCGCGATGAGATTCGTCCGCGCTTTGGCTTGATGCGCGCGAAGGAATTCATCATGAAGGATGCGTACTCGTTCGACACCACAGATGAAGGCGCGATGGCGAGTTACAAGAAAATGTATGATGCCTACAAGCGCATCTTTGATCGTTGCGGCGTGCAGAACTTCCCGGTGGAGGCAGACACAGGAGTCATCGGCGGCAATCACTCGCATGAATTCATGGTGCCTGCGGACACTGGCGAGAATGATGTGGTGTTCTGCGAGGCGTGCGGTTACGCGGCGAACATCGAGAAAGCCGCGAGTGGAATTCCGAAGACTGCCGCGCGTGAACTCGGCGCAGCTATCGAGAAGTTTGCCACGCCGGGAGTCGTGACGATTGAGGCGTTGAGTAAAGCACCTTACAGCGTGGCGGCGAATCGGCAGATCAAGACGCTGGTGTATATCGCCGACAGCAAGCCCGTGCTGATTCTGATTCGTGGCGACGATCAGTTGAATGAAACGAAATTTGCAGCACGCACTGGCGCGGTGGTCTCACGACCTGCGACGCCGGAAGAATGTTTCGCGACACTCGGCGCGAAGCCGGGTTCGCTTGGCGCCGTAGTGAATGTTCCGGCGGGCGTGAGAGTCATTGCTGATGAACGCATCCGTGGCGCGAATGACATGACCACTGGTGCGAACGAGGATGGTTTCCATCTCAAGAATGTTTCCATCGAGCGCGACATCAAGGTGAGTGATTGGTTTGATCTGCGAACGGTCACGGCGGGTGAGCCTTGCGCGAAGTGCAGCAAGACTCTGAAGATTCGTCGCGCGATTGAAGTCGGGCATGTGTTCAAGCTCGGCACGAAATACAGCGAGAAGTTCAGCGCGTATTATCTCGATGAAGCAGGCGCGAGGAATTTGTGCGTGATGGGTTGTTACGGCATCGGTGTGACACGGACGTTGCAGGCGATCATCGAACAGTGCAATGACAAGGACGGCATCGTGTGGCCAATGTCGGTCGCGCCGTATCAGGTTTGCATCACGCCGCTGGCTGTCGCAGCGGAACATCCGTGCATGGTTGTGGCAGAAAAACTTTATGCGGAACTCACAGGGCAGGGCGTGGACGTGATCCTCGACGACCGTGATGAGCGTCCCGGCGTGAAGTTCAAGGACGCTGATCTCGTCGGCTTCCCGATTCGCGTAAGTATCGGCGAGAAGTCGCTTGCGAAGGGTGAAGTGGAAATCAAGCCACGCAATGGCGCGGTGCAGTTCGTGAAGACAGAGGCGTTGCTGGAAAGTGTGAAGGCGTTGCTCGCCGTTAGCGGGAAGTAATTTGGAGTGTGGTGACTCGTCACCGCTTTTCTGCTTTGGCGACTTGTCGCCAAAGCAGAGCCGCATAAAGCGGCTCGGCGGATAACCGAAACTCAGCCTGTCTTCTGGTAGCGCGCTAACTCGTGTAACGACTCTCGCACCGCTGGACGCGGTGCTGCTTGGACGACAAGTCGTCCAAGCGGGAAAAGCGGCGACAAGTCGCCGCACTCCATATCACACCGCCAAGGCTCGCCCAGTCCGCTGCACTTCGCTGTTGCCGTCGAGAGTTTCGCGGATCGTGCGGGCGAGGTTGATGCGTGTGTAGGGCTTTTGAAGGAAGCGCGCGTCATTGTTCTTCGCGAGAAAATCTGTGCTGATGTCGTCCACAGTGTAACCGCTCGCGAACACGACTTTGAGTTCGCTTTGTTGAGAGAGAAGTTTGTTGGCCAGTTCCACGCCTGAAACTCCTGCTGGCATGACCATGTCTGTGAACAACAAATCCACGCTGTTCTTGTGTCGCTCCCAAAGATCAAGTGCCTCGCGTCCATTGCCTGAAGTGAAAACGCGATAGCCACATTCTTCGAGAATCATCTGCGCCATCTCACGAAGGACGGGTTCGTCTTCGACGACGAGAACGGTTTCGTTGCCGCCGACGACTGTGGTGCTGGGCGTGATGTCTTCGGTCGTGGTTTTCACCGTTGTCGCGCTGCTCGCGGGGAAGAAGACGTTGAAGGTCGTGCCGTGATTCGGTTGGCTCGTGACTTCCACCCAGCCGTTGTGTTGTTTCACGATGCCATAAACTGTGGCGAGGCCGAGGCCGGTGCCTTTGCCGACTTCTTTGGTAGTGAAGAAGGGTTCAAAAATGCGCGTGATCACGTACGTGTCCATGCCGCAACCGGTGTCGCTCACGCGCAGGCAAACATGTTTTCCCACGCGGGCTTCGGGATGTGACTGCGCGTAATCTTCTTCGATGTCTATCGCGCTCAACTCGACGGCGAGTGTTCCGCCGCGTTCCATCGCGTCGCGCGCGTTGACGCAAAGGTTCATGATGACTTGTTCCATCATGCCTGTGTCGCCTTGAACCAGCGGCAATTCTTTCGGCGGAGTGAAGTCAAGCGTCACCGTTTCACCCAGCAGGCGATGAAGCATCTTGCTCATGTTGGCGACAATGTCGCGCAGGTCGAGATGCTTTGGCTGCATCACATTTTTGCGGCTGAACATCAACAACTGACGCGTGAGGCTGGCGGCGCGTTCTGAGGCGAAGAATACAGCTTGCGCGGAATCCAACGCTTGGGACGGCATTCCCGGTCGCGCCATCAACATGCCTGCGTGACCTTGAATGATCGTGAGCATGTTGTTGAAATCATGCGCGACACCGGCGGCGAGTTGCCCGATAGAATCCATCTTCTGCGACTGGCGCAACTGGCTTTCCAGACTCAACCGCTCGGTGCTGTCCTCCACGTAGCAATGCACGACGCGACTTTCGGGCACTGGATGGAATGACCACGATAGCGTGCGGCCCTCGACTCTGGTTTCAAAACTTGGCGGGCAATCCCCTTGTTCCAGACATGCCTTCACGATCTCGTTCGTGTTCGGCGGCAGGATCGCACGCGGATGGTTTTGATTAACAGAGATGGCGAGTCGCAGCGCGGTGTCGTTGAAGTAGGTGATGCTGCCATCGGGCGCGAGTTCCATCGCAGGATTCGGATTCAACTGCGCGAAGGCGGCGAGCTTTTGCAATTCGGTATCTGCGCGACGCCGTTCCGCCGCCATGCCGATGGCGTTGGCGACGGCGAGCAGGAATTGAACTTCGTCTCCCGTGAACTGGCGCGACTTATTCGTGTAGATGCCGAGAATGCCGTAGGGCCGTTGACGCGTGGCGACGACGAGACAGATGCCGCTTACGACGCCGTTTTCGAGTAAAGCATTCGGCGCGATGAAGCGGCGTTCCTGGCTCAAGTCCGCGATCAATGTCGGTTGACCGTGGCCTAAAACAAATCCGCCCATCGAACGCGCGCGCGCGTCAATATTGCTCGCGCCGGAACGTCCGCTCCGCCAGCCGAGTCCGGCGCGAAACGCGAGCGATTCGTTTTCCGGCTGCAACTCCAGAACGTGTGCGAACTGAACTTCGAGGGTCTGGGCGACGAGTTGAATGGCTTGACTGAGCAGTGCGCTGAAATCCTGACTGACCATTGCGAACTGTCCCACGGCGGCAACCACGGCTTGCTGTTGTGCGCGCGCGAGAAGAAGTTTCTCCGTCTCCTCGCGTTCGAGCGCGCGTTGCTGCAACGACTCCGCCATACTGTCGAACGTGTGGGCGAGCTGGCCGAGTTCACTCTTGGTATCGTTCACGCCAGTGCGACTGCTGAGATCACCTTCAGCCAGTTTCTGCGTGGTACTGAGTAGAACGCGGAGTTGGCGCATGATGAATCGTTCCCCGCCGTACCAAGCTGCGGCAAGGGCGGGCAAC
>JAYUAV010000277.1:0-3420 GCA_043741175.1 Verrucomicrobiota bacterium | reverse complement strand
GCGCAAACCGGCAGCCGGACGGAAAGTTTCCGATGCGCGGAACGTTGCCGGGAATCGTGGTTAAGCGCGTCGCGTCACCGCCAAGTTTCGGGACGCTCGCCATCAACGCGCGCGTGTAAGGATGCAATGGTCGGCGCAGGAGTTCGCGCGCCGGAGCAAGTTCCACAATCTGCCCGGCATACATCACCGCCACGCGATCCGCGATGTCGCCGACGATGCCGAGATTGTGTGTGATGAGAAGGATCGCCATGCCGAGACGTTCCTTGAGGTCGCGCAACAAATCCAGAATCTGCGCCTGAATCGTCACGTCGAGAGCAGTTGTAGGTTCATCAGCGACGAGTAATTTGGGTTCGCTCGCCAACGCCATCGCGATCATCACGCGTTGCTGCATTCCGCCGGACATCTCGAATGGATAATTTTTCAAACGCGCTTCCGGCGCAGGGATGCCGACGAGTTTCAACAGGCGGATGACTTCGGCATCGTTCGCTTTTTGAAGCTGATGCAGTTTGAGCGACTCCTTGATCTGCGCGCCCACGCGGAACACGGGATTCAACGCTGCGCCCGGTTCTTGGAACACGTAACTCACCACGCCGCCACGAATGGAACGCAATTCATCCGCCGACATCTTCAACACATCGCGACCGTTCACGAGAATCTCGCCATTGACATAACTCGCGGGCGGAGTGGGGACGAGGCGTGCGATGGATTGCGCGGTGACGCTCTTGCCGCAGCCGCTTTCACCGACGAGACAAACGGTTTCGCCAGCATCAAGTGAAAGTGACACGCCATCCACCGCACGCGAGCTGCCCTCCGAGTTCACGAAGTCGAGCTGAAGGTTTTTTATTTCAAGCAGGGGCATGGTTTAATGAGCGACACTTCGACAAGCATTCGGCGACTGAGGGAAAACTTGACCGCAACGCGCGGGAAATCTACGCTTTCCGCCGGATGGTGGCCATAGCTCAATGGTAGAGTCCCAGATTGTGATTCTGGTTGTTGCGGGTTCGAATCCCGTTGGTCACCCCAACCCTTCCTTTCCCAACGCATCACTTCTCAGCGATGCAGTAGAGGTTCTCTTTTCCGCGCAGGAACAATTCATTTCCCACGATGGCGATGGATGCGTCCGTTCCTTCACCAATCGAATTCGTGGCGACAATCTCCAGCGTGTCACTTTGTTTGAGCACGACGCACTTGCCCTCGCGGCTCGAAACGTAAATGTGATTCTTCGACGCCACGGGCGACGCGTAGGCGTTGAACACTCCGGGCAATGATGCCGCCTCGAAGTGCGCCTTGCCCGTGCGCGTGTCAAAGCACGACAACGCCGCGCCACGACTGGATAGAAAATAAAGTTTGTTGCCCGCCAGCACCGGCGACGGTACGTAAGGCGCATTTTTGTCGTGACTCCAGCGCACCGCGTCCGTGCCCGTCAGATCGCCCGTGCGGCCAAGACTAATCGCCTGCACCGACGCTCCACGAAAACCGCTGATGGCATAAACCGTGTCAGCATCTGCAACGGCTGTGGGAATCATGTTCGCCGTCTGCCCGCCGCACATCCAGAGTTGCTTACCCGTCGCGAGATCGTAACTGCGAACCTTCATCGTCGCGCCCACGATCACCTGCTGCCGGCCTTTGAAATCCACGATCAGCGGCGTGACCCATGAACTCTCTTCCTCACGCGGCGTGCGCCAGAGTTCTTTTCCCGTGTTCTTGTCCAACGCAGTAATGAAGTCATCGCCCTCGTGATCCCAGTTCACGATCACCACATCTCCACGGAGAGCAGGCGACGCCGCTTCACCAAACGTCCCTCGCGTCTTCATCTGGCCGAACTCTTTTGACCATTTCAAATTCCCATCCATGTCATAGCAATACAGTCCGCGCGATCCAAAGTAAGCGAGCACCACTTTCCCGTCCGTAATGGGCGATGCCGAAGCGAAGCCGTGATCCTGATGATGTCCCTCGTGCGGCACTTCTTCTTTCGCGATTTTCTGCCAGAGCGTTTTACCCGTCTTGCGATCCAAGCAAACAACGGTGAACTGAAACTTGTCCGTAGGTTTTTCAGAACGCCCCATCCCACCGCCGCGCCGCCGCCGCCCGTCTCCCGGCGCATTCGTGTCGCCGCGGGGGGTGTTTGTGTTGACGACAGGCGTGGGTTCGACCGGCTTCACCTCCGCCTTCTTCTCTGGGCCAACGGCGGCGAGGATGAAAACTTTATCGCCCCAAATTGCTGGCGTAGCCGAGCCGTGCCCAGGCAACTTGACCTTCCATTTCACGTTCTTAGTATCGCTCCACTCGGTGGGCGGACTAGATTCCGGCGCAGTGCCGTTGGCAAACGGTCCACGCCAGGCAGGCCAGTTTGACGAGGCAGCATCAGCCGTGTTGGAGACATGTGACGCGATCAACAAGGTCGCGCAAAGAATCGAGGTTGTGATTTTCATAGGTTGAACATGGACGGCTTACTTGAGGCGATATTCACAAACGCCTGCAGACACTGCAAGCGCGCAACGAAGTGGATTTGGATTTGACCGAGGCTCGCCGAGTTCGCAGGCGGGGATGTTCCCGCCAACACCCGTGCGTACAAACGATCACCACTTGTCCCGACTTGCTCTGGCACACTCCATTTGCAGCCAGAAAAAACCGCCCAAGCATCACACTGAGTGGTGTTGTTCGGCCTGACTAAACCGGAATGGTGCAGTTGGGACAGGAATTCAACCACGGATGGTCACGGATAAACACGGATTCCGTTCGGGGAATGAGCTGTTCAGAAACTTTGATGTTCCTTCACTGGACGGTGACCAGAGGGTCTCACTGGCTTGTTCCTTATCCGTGTCCATCCGTGTCCATCCGTGGTTAACAGTTTTTCCGTCTGCATTGTTCCGGCTAAACGCCTGTCACAGCACCAGTCAGGTCTGAAAAGATTTGCCGCAACCACAACTCTGCTTCGCGTTCGGATTGCTGATCTTGAAGCCGCCACCGGTCAACGCGTCGCTGAAATCCACCAACGTCCCGCGCAGATACGTGGCACTAAACGCATCCACCAACACACGCACGCCATCCTGCTCGCCGATGATGTCGCCGTCGCGCTGCTCATCGAAGATCATGCCGTACTGCATCCCGGAGCAACCGCCCTGCTCCACATACACGCGGAAGGATTTGCTCGCGTTCTCCGGCAGCGTGAGAAGATTCTTCACCTCCGCCACCGCATCCGATGTGAGACCGACGAGATTTTCTGTTGTTGATGTGTTGCTCATTTGAACCTGATTGAAACTAACAGCCGGGTGAAACGTGTCAAACGACCGCTCAGTTTTTTTTGCCATTACCGTTCGACTTTTGTTTCTCCGCCGTGGCGATCTTCTTCTCCAACACGTCGGCAGACGACAATCCTTCCCGCTGCATGTCGCGATAGAACCGGATCGCCTGATCCCA
>JAYUAV010000276.1:0-6888 GCA_043741175.1 Verrucomicrobiota bacterium | reverse complement strand
GCGGCCTTCAGGCCGCTTCAACGCCCGAGTGGCAGTGGATGGAATGCTTGGCCTGCGTGCTTCCGGACGGTGAAGCGGCGTAAACGCCGCGCTCCGAGTAGGATTGGTATCGGGGGCAGTGTCAAGATGCGCCCTGTGCGATCCGGGTTGAAAATTATTCGTGTGGATTCGCGTCCATTCGTGGTTCAATTCCTTCAACGCGTGACATTATGTTGAAAGACCCGTCCAAAAAGTATCGTCCGTTCCCGCCGGTGGCGTTGCCAGACCGGCGATGGCCCAATCGTGTCATCACTCAAGCGCCGCGCTGGTGCAGCGTGGATTTGCGCGATGGCAACCAGGCTCTCGCCGTGCCGATGAATGTCGGACAGAAGCTGGAATTGTTCAGCACACTCGTGAAGATCGGCTTCAAGGAAATCGAAGTCGGCTTTCCGTCAGCTTCGAACACCGAGTTCACATTCAATCGCCGGCTCATCGAGGAGAAACGTGCGCCGGACGATGTCTGGTTGCAGGTGCTGGTACAGGCACGCGAGG
This sequence comes from Verrucomicrobiota bacterium, assembly GCA_043741175.1. GTDB lineage: Bacteria > Verrucomicrobiota > Verrucomicrobiia > Limisphaerales > JADLHS01 > JADLHS01. The sequence goes on along the minus strand of JAYUAV010000276.1, from coordinate 6,357 downwards.
ACTTGATCGAACGTACGGTAGAGTCCTTGATCGGCGCGAAGCGCGTCATCATCCACATGTACAACTCGACGTCGCCCGCGCAACGCCGCGTCGTGTTCGGCAAGTCGAAAGACGAGATCAAAGCCATCGCGGTCAACGGCGCGAAGATGATCAAGGATCGTTTGCACCGGCTCAAGGGCACGGAGATCATGCTTCAGTATTCGCCCGAAAGTTTCAGCATGACGGAGGTCGAGTTCGCCAAAGAGATTTCCGAAGCGGTCATGGACGTGTGGCAACCGACGCCGCAGCACAAAATGATTTTGAACCTGCCGGATACGGTCGAGGTCGCGATGCCGAACGTTTATGCGGACCAGATCGAGTGGATGTGTCGCAACATCAAGAACCGTGACTCGTTGGTCATCAGCTTGCACACGCACAACGACCGCAGCACCGGCGTGGCCGCAACGGAATTGGGCTTGCTCGCGGGCGCAGATCGCGTAGAGGGAACGTTGTTTGGTAATGGCGAACGCACAGGCAATCTCGACGTGGTGACCGTGGCGTTGAATCTTTACATGCACGGCATTGATCCGAAGCTTGATTTCTCAAACTTGAATTCCATCCGCGAAGTTTATGAGCGTTGCACCGGCATGACTGTGCCACCACGTCAGGCGTACGGCGGCGAATTGGTTTTCACAGCGTTCAGCGGTTCGCATCAAGACGCGATCAAAAAAGGTTTGGCGGAGTGGGAAAAGGAAAAACTTCCGATCATAATGGAAGCAATAGATTCAGTTTTCAAAGCAAACCCCGACGGGGCAAAACAGTTTGCAGATGAGTATGCACGAAACAAACAGAATGCTATGTCATGGGACGTGCCCTATCTCACGATTGATCCGCAAGACATCGGTCGCGAGTATCACGAAGTCATCCGCGTCAACTCGCAGTCCGGTAAGGGCGGCGTGGCGTATTTGTTGGAGAGCGAATTCGGCATCGCGTTGCCGAAAGATTTTCAACGTGAGTTTGGACCCATCGCCAACGATGAGGTGGACAAACTCGGTCGCGAAGTCAGCGGCGCGGAACTCAAGGCGATGTTCTGGCGCGAATACATCGAACGCACTGCGCCGTGGCAGTTGCAGAGCTTCGAGACGGAGAGCAAGAACGGCGTGGTGAAGTGTCAGGCGAAATTGTTGCGCGATGGAAAGCCCGTGGAGTTTGCGGGCGAAGGCAACGGCCCTTTGGCTGCGCTCGTCCACGGTTTCAGCACCACTGGCGTGCCGCGATTCGAGATCGTGAACTACAGCGAACACGCGTTGGGTTCAGGCGAAGAGGCGAGTGCCATTTCTTACATCCAGATCAAAAATGCCGACGGCAGGACGCGTTGGGGCGCAGGCGTGGATACGAACATAGAGCTTGCGTCCATTCGAGCGGTATTGAGCGCGTTGAATAGAAGTTAGTTTGAACACGCCTATTTCTTTCTCGTCAAAAACGCGCTGACATGATTACCTTTTACGTCACTCAACTATGAAGATCGCTTTGTTGCCTGCTACACTCGTCACTTGCGCCGTGTTCATCACTGCGGGATCGGTCATCGCCCAGCCGTGGGCTGTGACCAACGGTGTGCCGCCGCGCCCGGTGACGACATTTGCGCCGCCCGTTCCTCAACTTGTGCCAGCGAAGCCAGTCGTCGCGCCTCCACCGCAACAGCCACCGCAGGCACTCGGACAATTGCCCGATGGCGTTCTGGCGTTCGATGCGCTCACGCAGGATTACACAGCCAAGACGGGCGAAGCGGAGGCTAAGTTCAACTTCAACGTGACGAACGTTTCTTCTGGTGAAGTCATCGTCAGTGGCGTTCAAACATCGTGCGGCTGCACCGTCGCGCATCTGACGTATCCGTGGAAAATTCCGGCGGGCGGCAGTGGCGTCATTCCGCTGACGATGAATCTCATGGGGAAGTCGGGCATCGTTTTCAAAAGTGCCACGGTTCTCACGGACAAAGGGCAGAAGATGCTCACGGTGAAGGTGACAATCACTCCGCCGGAAGCCAATCCGCTCACGATGGGTGCTGACCGCGAAAAAAATCGTCTCATCGCAACGCAAGACCGGCAGTCGGTTTTCAAAGGTGAATGTGCAAGTTGCCATGTTGAAAAATCGGTCGGTAAGATGGGCAAGGAACTTTACTATAACGCCTGCGGCATCTGTCACGAGGCGGAACATCGCGCCACGATGGTTACTGATCTGCACAATCTCAAGACCGTGCCGAACGCTGAGTACTGGAAATTTTCAATCGTGCATGGTAAGCCGGGAACGCTCATGCCCGCATTCGCCCAAGCCGAAGGCGGACCGCTTTCGGAAGTGCAGATCGCTTCGCTCGTGGATTACCTCGTCAAAGATTTTCCTGCGAGCCAGACGAACGCTCCCGCCGCGCTCGCGCACTGAGCGAGTCTAATCCGGAAAGACCTTTGGTCTTCAACGCAAAGACGCCAAGAGGCAAAGGCATGGAGCGGCGAAACCTCAGCCCATTCCCCTGCCTATCTCCCTGCGAAACCGGGCGGGACACCGATTCAGGCAGGGGAATGTTTGGCAGGGGAATGAGAACATAGTTTTGAGCCTAAACTCCGCAGTTGAAGTCTCAAGTTGCTTCGTGCTTTCGCGTTGAAGCTGCACTCGCGGGTTCGTATCGTTCGCGCGTGCCGTCGCCGGACAATAAACTTTCCCCGCTCGCCGCGCCTGTTACTTCCGTTTGGGGCGTGGGCAGCGAACGCGCAAAAAATCTCGCGCGGCTTGACATCTTTACCGTCGAAGATTTATTGCTCCACAAACCACGTCGCTATGAAGACCGCAGGAAATTTCTTTCCATCCGAGAATTGAAAATTGGCGAGCCTGCCACAGTGCGCGGAAAGATCATTGCGGCGGGGCGCAAGAGTTGGAGGAAAGGCGGACGCGCCATGTTCGAGTGCGTGATAGACGACGGTGCGGCGCATCTGTACCTGCGCTGGTGGCAATCGCAGCCGTGGATGGAGGAATACTACGTGACGGGCCGTGAGTTTCTTGCGTTCGGTAAAACTGAATCACTTCGTCCGCGCACGTTCGAGCATCCTGAAACTGAATTGCTCGAAACCGACGATGACGAATTCATCCACGTCAACCGCATCGTCCCCATCCATCCGCTGACCGAGGGAATCACCGCTCGTGTGATGCGGACGTTGATCTGGCGCGCGTTGGAAAAGTTTGAGATACAAATCACCGAGCCAGAGGTAGGGCGCGTCACTCCGTGTGCGCCGCCCTCTGCGATCACCGAACGGGGCGCACGGAGTGACGCGCCCTACCAATCTCTTCCTGCCCGTGCAAATGCCGTGCGGATGATTCATTTCCCGGAGGAGTTGACTGATGTGGAGTTCGCGAGGCAACGGCTCGCACTCGATGAGTTTGTGGAGTTGCAAATTCAGATTCAAGCGCGGCGGAAAAAGTTTGAAGCCAGCGCGAAAGCGTTGTCTTGCTCTGGCGACAATCGGCTTATCAAACCGTTTCTCGCGCAACTCGGATTCAAACTCACCGCTGCTCAAACTCGCGTGCTTCGCGAAATCCGCGCAGACATGGGCGGTCTGCACCCGATGCGACGTTTGCTGCAAGGTGATGTTGGCTCCGGCAAGACCGCCGTCGCGGCCTGCACTGCGCTGATGGCGTTGGAAAGTGGATTCAACGTCGCGCTCATGTCGCCCACGGAAATTCTCGCGGAGCAACACTTCCGTAACTTCTCCCGCTGGCTTGAGCCGCTCGGTGTGAAAGTGGAGATGCAAACTGGCTCTAAGAAAACTAGCGAGGATGGAAGATGGAGGATGGAAGATGGCAAAAGCGCACGCCCTTCCATCCTCCATCCTCCATCTTCCATCTTCATTGGAACCCATGCGTTGCTTACCGGTGGATTTGATCTCCCCAAACTCGGTCTCGTGATCATTGATGAACAACACAAGTTCGGCGTCGCGCAACGCGAGCAGCTCGTACGCAAAGGAAACTATCCGCATCTGCTTGTGATGACGGCAACGCCGATTCCGCGCACGCTCGGGCTAACGCTCTACGGTGATCTTGATCTGTCCACCATTGACGAGTTACCGCCGGGGCGTGGTTCGGTGAAAACATTTATCCGTGCGTCCGACAAGTTGCCCAAGGTTTGGGAATTCATCCGGCAAAAACTCGCCGAAGGTCGCCAAGCTTACGTCGTTTATCCGCGTGTGGAGGAAAATGCTGATGGCTTGAAGGCGGTGACCAAAGAGTTCGACACGTTGATAAAGAAACTCGCGCCTTACCGCGTTGGTCTGCTTCACGGGCGCGTCAAAGCTGCTGAGAAGGAGATCGTGATGGCGGAGTTCCGGGCGAACCGCGTGAATGTTTTGCTCGCCACATCGCTCATCGAGGTCGGCGTGGATGTGCCGAACGCCACGGTGATGCTGATTGAGAACGCGGAGTCATTCGGGCTGGCGCAATTGCATCAACTACGCGGACGCATCGGTCGTGGCGCGCACGAGAGTTTTTGCATCCTGATTTCTGATGCGAAGAAAACAGGATCGCAGGATCGGCTTCGCGTGATGGAGGAGACGACCGATGGTTTCAGGATTGCGGAGGAAGATTTGAAACTGCGCGGACCGGGTGAGTTACTTGGTCAGGAGCAAAGTGGTTTGCCCGGATTCCGTTTTGGTGATCTGGTCAACGACATGGCGTTGATTCGGCAGGCAAAGGACATCGCCTCGCGAAGTCTGAGGTGAAGGAAATAAGCCTTGTAAAGCGGGCTTCATGTACCCATTCTGCGCGGCGTATGAAGAAACTATTATCCCTCGTCGCAATGTTGGCTGTTCTCGCAATCGTCTCCGGTTGCAAAAATGAGACGGCTCCGCCTGTTGAACCCCCGGCAGCTCCCAGCACCAACGCTCCTGCGGCTCACTGATTAGAATTGGAAAAGTTGTTATCACGCAAACCGGGCTTCGGCCCGGTTTGCTTTTTTTATGGAGGTCGCTACGCTCACGGCATGAAAGCAAATCTTCTCGCGATGCTGGCGATGCTGTTTTTCGCCGGTTGCAATGATTCGTCTCAGACGAACGCTTCGTCAGATAACAAATCCACCGTTGCTTCTGCACCGGTGGAATATCTCAACAACGCGGCAAAAGCCCAGAAGAGCGCGGTGAAAACCGTGGATACTGCTGCGATGAACAAAGCCGTTGAATCATTTTATGTACAAGAGGGTCGTTTTCCCAAGGACTTGCTCGAACTCGTGGAGAAAGGATTGCTGCCTCGAATACCGACACTGCCGGACAAAGCCACATGGAACTACGACTCGAAAAACGGCGTGGTGAGCATCCAGCGGAACTGAGTCGCGTCTTACAGTCCGCCGAATAACTGAAGAAAGTTTTCCTCCACACTCACAGCGAGTGTCTCAACCGTTTCTCCGCGTAATCCCGCAGCGAAGTCATACACCGCAGCAATGTTCGCCGGATGATTGATCGGTTTCCCGCTGCTCAAATCAATGAACGGATGTTTGCCACCGTCCGGCAACATCTGGTCGGGTGCATCCGTTTCAATCAACAACCGATTCAGTGGAACATGTCGGAACGCCTCGCGTTGACGCTCCTTCCTCTCGTGCGCGTAATAGCCGGGCAAAGAAAAATACGCGCCAAGCTCCACGAACGATTCGATCATCTCGCTCGGCCCGCCGTAGCTATGCAGCAAAAATCCGCGCGCCGGTCGCGGCCCAGCCTTCAAGATTTCCAACATCCGTCCCCACGTTTGCAGACAGTGAATGCTCACAGGAAGATTCCTTTCCGCCGCGATGCTGAGTTGCGTGATGAAAACTTCTTCCTGACCGTCGTAAGACACCGGCTTCCAACGATCTAATCCAATCTCGCCGATTGCTGATGGGACTTGATCCAGAAAGCGCAGCAAGTTCTCCCGCCAATGCGCCGTGCGCTCGTGCAGATACCACGGATGATAACCGAAGCTCGGTAACACTTGCGGATGTTGACGCGCCAATTCAGCGACGTGCGGCCAATCTTCCTCACACGCGCCGTTCACCACCATGCGAATCAGCCCTTCCTGCACGCACGCGCGCAGCAATTCACTTTGCCGCCCGCCGAAGCGGTCGTCTTGCAGATGATTGTGCGCGTCGAAAAGTCGGAGCTTCATCGTCTGGGGTCAGTGTCAACGTGCGCGGGTTTCAACGCAAGAAACTGAAAAGTTTTGAAAGGCAACAAAAAGGGCCGGAGCAGGTTTCCCCGCCCCGGCTTGTCGGAACCATAAACAAAGAATACTTACCGTGCTTACGGAGCAAACAAGGGCACGGGATCACTCCACGCGCTTTGACCTGCGCTGCCCACGGCAGCCACGCGGAAC
>JAYUAV010000275.1:0-21861 GCA_043741175.1 Verrucomicrobiota bacterium | reverse complement strand
AGCCCCGCAGTTACGCGAAGAAAGTCAACGTTCGCACCAAGCAACTCTCGTTGCGCAAGGCATTGACCGAACGCCTCAAGGCAGGCGACGTGATCATCGTTGACGACATCAAACTCGCTTCCCCCAAGACCAAGGAATTCGTCTCTGTGATGAGCGCCCTCGGCATCAAGGGTTCGACACTGATCGTGGCGGCTGGAGCAAATGACAATCTTCTCCGCGCCTCGCGCAACATCGAGAAGGTTTCCATGACCACCAGCGACACGCTAAACACTTACGACGTGCTCCGTCCAAACCATCTGCTGTTCACACGCAGCGCGTTTGAAAAAGTCGAAGCCCGTTTGAACAAGGAATAACATGAACTCTTTCGACATCGTCAAAACCGTCCGGCTCACCGAAAAAGGCACGCGCCAGGGCGAAAAGTTTAACCAATACACCGTCGTCGCCGATCGCCGCGCCACCAAGCCGCAGATCCGCAGCGCCGTGCAGGAACTGTTCAAGGTCAAGGTCGTCAAGATCAACACTCTGAATGTCCGTGGCAAATTCCGTCGCCAACGCACCGCGCAAGCGGGTCAAGCACCTGACTGGAAGAAAGCCATCGTCACGCTCAAAGAAGGCGACAAGATTTCGCTCACCTGAGCAAAGCAAGTTTCACGAGGCGCGAAGTGATTTCACTTCGCGCCTTTTTTGTTTTTTGGCTGGAGCGTGTCACGTAGAATGTCTTTGTGAAGACACCCATCAGACTCTTGATTGTTGCAGTTCTTATTTGGATCAATTGTTTTGCAAGCAGGGCCGCGAGCAATGATTTTACTCTTTGGTATTCCCAACCTGCAGAGAAATGGACAGAAGCTTTGCCCATCGGCAACGGTCGGATGGGCGCGATGATCTTCGGCGGCACGGCGAACGAGCGCATTCAGTTCAACGAGGACACGCTCTGGCGCGGCAAGCCGCATGATTACGTTCGCGCGGGTGCGGGCGACCAGCTCGCAGAAATCCGCCGTCTTATCTTCGAGGGCAATTCTGCTGAAGCTGGAAAACTTGCGAAGGAAAAATTTCTTAGCGATCCCGTGCGGCAACTGCCGTATCAACCGTTCGGCGATCTGCGCCTGACTTTTCCAGGTCACGAGAACGTCACGGATTATCGTCGCGAGTTGGATTTGGATTCTGCCATCGTCACGGTGAGCTACAAAGTCGGCGACGTTACTTTCAAACGCGAAGTGTTCGCGAGCCATCCTGACCGGGTCATTGTGATGCGATTTACTGCCGATAAACCGGGGCAAATCAGTTTCACGCTGCGGATGGACAGTCCGCATACGAATTCCACTACATCGATATTACAACCAGAGGCCCTGGTCGCTTTTTTGGACGGTAAAATTCAGAATGACGGCTTGCGTTTTCAGTCCGTTGTTCGAATCAAGGCGGAAGGCGGAAGTCATGTAGCTGGCGCTCCGGCTTATTTGACCGTCTCTAATGCCAACTCCGTAACGATTCAGCTCGTCGCACATACAAGCTTTGTGAATTTTGAGGACATTAGTGGCGATCCTGAAAAGGGTTGTTCGGAGGATTTTAAGAAGCTCGCAGACAAATCATATTCCAACCTCCGCGCCGCGCACATCGCTGATCACCAGAAACTTTTTCGGCGAGTTAATCTTGATCTTGGTCGAACAGAGAAATCCGGTCTGCCGACGGACGAGCGATTACGGCAATTAAAGACTGCACCGTTGGAAAACGACCCAGCGCTGGCGGCGTTGCACTTCCAATACGGTCGTTATCTGCTCATCGCCAGCAGCCGTCCGGGCGACGAACCAGCGAATCTTCAGGGCGTGTGGAACGAGGAACTCAATCCACCGTGGGAAAGCAAATACACCATCAACATCAATGCCCAGATGAATTACTGGCCCGCCGAGGTCGCCAATCTCAGCGAGTGCGCCGAGCCACTGTTCGCGATGATTGATGATCTAGTCATCAGTGGTTCGCGCACGGCAAAGAAACAATATGGCTGTCGCGGTTGGGTTGCTCATCACAACACCGATCATTGGCGCGGGACTGCGCCGATCAACAACATTGACGGCGTCTGGCCTACCGGCGGCGCGTGGCTTTGTTATCACTTGTGGGAACATTATCTCTTCACCGGTGACGAAAAATTTCTCGCCCGCGCTTACCCGGCGATGAAGGGTGCGTCCGAGTTCTTCATGGATTATCTCATTAAAGACCCGAAGACCGGATGGCTCGTGAGTGGGCCGTCGTTTTCGCCGGAGCAAGGTTCGCTCTGCATCGGACCGTCCATGGATCATCAAATCATCCGCGCGCTGACGGACGCGACTCTCGAAGCGGCGAAGATTCTCGGCAAAGACAAAAAGTTTTCCGCGCAACTCGCCGCCGTGCGTAAGCAGGTCGCGCCGGATCAGATCGGCAAGCACGGACAGTTGCAGGAATGGCTCGAAGACATTGACAAACCTAACAACAATCATCGCCATCTCTCGCCGCTGTTCCCGCTGTTTCCCGGCAACGAAATTACGCCATCGCAAACCAACCTCTACGCCGCCGCCAAGCTATTGCTCAAGTGGCGCGGCGAAGGCACCACCGGTTGGAGTTACGTGTGGCGGATGCCGCTGTGGGCGCGCGTGGGCGATGGCGATTTCGCGTTCCGTCAGTTCAATGGACTATTGTCAAAGCGCACCTTGCCGAACTTGTTTGATCTTTGCGGCCCGTTCCAGATTGACGGCAACTTCGGCGCGACGGCTGGCGTGTGCGAGATGCTGTTGCAAAGTCACGAAGTAGAAGTCGGAGGTCGGACGTCAGAGGTCAGAATCCTGAGCTTGCTGCCCGCGTTGCCGAAGGCGTGGCCGAGCGGTTCGGTGAAAGGCTTGTGCGCGCGTGGTGGTTTTGAAGTGGACATGGAATGGAAAGATGGCGTGCTGAGGAAGGCGGTCATTCGCTCCAAGCTTGGTTTGCCGTGCAAGGCTCGCAGCGGAGGGCGGGAGGTTGAACTGACAACTCGCAAGGGCGGCGAATATGTTTTCAACGGAGAGCTTGTTGCAGAAACAAATTAGTCCCATGCGAAAAAACTTCCTCATCGCTTTGCTTTGTTGGTGCGCGGCAACTCCGTTGTCGGGCGGACAGTGGCGAAGTATTGTCGCCAGCAACGATCTTGGGTTTTCTGTCGCTGCGCCAGTAAATGAGAGAAGCAATGCAGCCGTCCCAGCCATCATCTATCTCAAGAACCTCGCTTCGCCGCGTGTCGGTATGGAGCTGGACGTAACAATCCTCCGCGACTTTAAGGCTCAGGGTTATCTGGTGGTGACGTTGGACTTCGCCAATCATACCAACGCGCGTGTGCCTTTCATCAATCGTGATCTCAGCAAATTGCGAGATGACATTCGCGCGAAGAAGTTTCTTGGCGAATACAAACTGGATGACGCGCATATCTTCATCGTGCCCGAAGGCTGTCGGCTGAAACGCAACGTGGTGTTTGCCAAAGATGGTGAGCGCGTGTTGGCGATGGACATTATTTATCCGTCGAAGCCAAAGAACCCCGTCGGCGCGCTGATTGAGTTTTCCTGCGACAACCAAAACCGCTTTGGCAACACGTCGCTCTCCATTTGCAGCGACACGATTCTGGATGCATTCGCCACGGAAGGTTTTGCCGTGGCGATGGCGGATCATCCCGTGGCCGCGCCTTACAAAGGACTTGATCCGATGCCGGACTGTGCGAGGAAGATCAAAGCCGCCGTGCGGACATTGCGAGCGGAAGGCGCGGCAATGGGCTTGAGCGGGAAGATTGCGCCTGTGGGTTTCTCGCGTGGCAGTGGGATGGCGTTGATGCTCGTGACGACGGAAGGACTTGCGGAGTTCAAGGGTTTTGGTTTGCATACGAACGTCAGCAGCGCAGTGCAGGGCGTGGTGGTGATGTCAGGTCGTTTCACGTATCTCGATTTGTTGTCGGACGACAAGATGCTACCGCGCTACGCCAAAGCCTGGGGGGAACGTGAAACCAATCACGATATTTGGCGTCATCACGGCGCGTTGGGTTACTTATCCAAGCCGACGTTGCCGCTGTTCCTGACGATCAATTGCACCGAAAGCCCGGATGCGTTGCATCAGATGGAAGTTTTGCAACGACGACTCAAGACGCTAGGAAGTGAATTTATTTTCAAAATGGATAATGACCCGCGCGGCCACAAGGTCTCGCTTGATCCTGAAATCCTCGGCGCGATGAGCCTGTATTTGAAACAACATCTTAACTGATATGAACAGCAACCATTCCTCCTTAACCGCATGGATTCAAATCTCGAACCTCGGTTCGGCAAATTCTCACTCAGGCAATTTTCTCCGAGGAGAAGAGGCGGCGAATGTTTCTCCCTCTCGTGCAGCGAGAGCAACTGGGTTGGTGTGGCGTCAGCCAAGTTTCTTCCTCACGCTCTGCTTCACTGTTGCTTTCCTTGTTCTCTTTGCGTTTTCGTTGACTTCCCTCGCGACAACCGGCGGATCGTTCGATGAAGGCTGGGGGTTTTTCAAAGGGGAAGCCCCCGGCGCGGAGCAAGTCAGCTTCGACGATTCCAAATGGCGCAAACTGGATTTGCCGCATGACTGGAGCATCGAAGGACCGTTCGCGCAGACGAACAAGACCGGTGGTGCGGGCGCGTGGTTGCCGAGCGGCGTTGGGTGGTATCGAAAATCTTTTCCACTCTCCGAAGATGTTGCTGGCAAATGCTTCTTCATCGAGTTCGATGGCGTGATGCAGAACAGCGAGGTCTGGATCAATGGCGTCTCGCTTGGGAAAAGGCCGTTTGGTTACGTGAGTTTCCGTTACGACCTGAAAGCGTATTTGAAGTTTGGGCCGGGCCAGACAAATGTTTTCGCCGTACGAGCAGACACCTCGGCGCAGCCAGCCTCGCGGTGGTATTCGGGCGCGGGGATTTACCGGCATGTGAGATTACGCATGGCGGATGCGGTGCATATCGTTCCGTGGAGTCTTTTCGTGACAACGCCCAAGGTTGGCGATGTCGCCGCTACTGTGGTCGTTCGGGGTGGTGTGACGAATGGGACTCATGCGACGCAGAAGATTTCGGTGCGGATGATTCTGGGATCGGCGCAGCAAAGCAGCGTGGGAAAAAGTGATGACGTAGCCGTGGAAATTCCTGCGTTCAGCAGCCGGTCGTTTGAGCAGGAGATTGTCGTGGCGAAGCCGCAGTTGTGGGAGTTGAGTCGCCCGGAAATGTATCGCGCTGTTGTGCAGGTGAAGCGCGGTAAGGAAGTCATCGAAGTGGAAACTGTTCCGTTCGGCATCCGAGAAATTGAATTCAAGTCGGACACTGGCTTCTGGCTCAACGGAAAAAACATCAAGCTCAAGGGCGTCTGTTTGCATCACGATGGTGGCGCGTTTGGAGCGGCGGTGCCGTTGAGCGTATGGGAGCGGCGGTTGAACAATCTTCGCGAACTCGGCGTGAATGCCATCCGCACCGCGCACAATCCGCCGTCGCCGGAGTTTCTCGATCTATGCGACCGCATGGGCTTCCTCGTGATGAACGAACTCTTCGATTGCTGGACGATGAAGAAGAATCCGCACGATTACAGTTTGTTCTTCAACGAATGGTCGAAGCGTGATCTTGCCGACACGATCCGGCGCGACAGGAATCATCCGAGCGTGATTCTTTGGAGCGTCGGTAATGAGATCAAAGACACGCCGAAACAGGAACACGCGAAGAACATTCTCAAGGGACTCGTCGAAGTGTGTCATGAGAACGATCCGACGCGTCCGGTGACGCAGGCGTTGTTTCGTCCAAACACAAGCGGCGATTACACGAATGGCCTAGCGGACTTGCTTGATGTCATCGGGACGAACTATCGCGATCAGGAATTGCTCGATGCGTGGCGGGCGAAACCGGGGCGCAAGATCGTGGGCACGGAGCAGGGGCATGAGCGGCGGACGTGGCTGGCGTGCCGGGATAATCCGCAACACTCGGGGCAATTTCTCTGGGCGGGCATTGATTATCTGGGCGAGTCGCGTTCGTGGCCAAGGATTGGTTACGCAGGCGGATTGCTAGATCGCACTGGCGAGATCAAGCCGATGGCGTACGAGCGGCAGAGTTGGTGGAGCGACAAGCCGATGGTGAAGATGGTGCGACGTGTGGCAGCGAATGACGTGTTGCCGGAAGACCCGGGCTGGGGTGGTGAAGAGAGACATACACAGGTGCAGTTCGCGGATTGGACGCCGCGCAACTTAGAGGGGCACGACGAGAATGTGGAAGTTTATTCCAACTGCGACGAGGTGGAACTTTTCTTGAACAGCAAATCGCTGGGAGCAAAACCGATTAACAAGGATGCGTCGCCGCGAGTGTGGAAGGTGGCGTTTGAGGCAGGGAAAATCGAGGCACTGGCACGGAACGGATCAATTGCTGTGGCAAGCGATGAACTGCGCACCGCTGGCACGGCTGCAAAAATTATTCTGACCACGGGCACGAAGCTGTTGGCGAGCGGGTGGGACAATGTTGCATTCGTGAAGGCAGCGGTGGTGGATGAGAACGGTGTCGTATTGCCGCGCGCGAAGGATTTGATCCGGTTCAACATCACCGGGCCGGGTGTGATCGCGGCTGTGGACAACGGGGATAACGCGAGCATCGAACCATTTCAGGCCAGTGAGCGCAGTGCGTATCAGGGTGTGTGTTTCGCGATGGTGAAGCAGGTCGGGCCAGTGGGGGTGAAGATGTCTGCGGAGGGATTGAAGATTGTTTTGACGGCGCAGGCGGACGGACTCGAATCTGGCAAGGTCGAGATTGGAACTTCTGTTAAATGAATTCACTGACATGAAATACGCTGCGAAAATGTTTTCTGGGTTGTGTTGTGCCGCTTCGGTGATGAGTGCGATGGCGAGCAATTTGACCCTCTGGCACGCACAGCCTGCGAAGACTTGGAATGAAGCCACGCCCATCGGCAACGGGCGTCTCGGCGCGATGGTTTTCGGCGGCGTGAACACGGAGCGCATTCAACTCAACGAAGACTCGCTCTGGTCGGGTGCGCCGCAGGATGCGGATAATCCCAAAGCACTCGAAGTGTTGCCGGAGATTCGCAAGTTGTTGTTCGATGGAAAATATGCTGATGCGCAGAAGCTGGCGAATCGCACACTCATCTGCAAAGGGCTGGGGTCATCTCGCGGCAAGGGCGGTCATTCGGCTTATGGGAGCTACGAGACGCTGGGTGATTTGCGGCTGGCGTTTGATCACGGGACGAATGAGCCGGTGAATTATCAGCGCGCTCTCGATCTGGCCACGGCGACGGCATCGGTGAGTTATGAAGTGGACGGCGTGAGATTCGAGCGCGAGATGTTTTCCAGTTTTCCCGATCAGGTGTTGGTGGTGCGGTTGAAGGCGAGCAAGCGGGGCGCGTTGAATTTACACGTTGCACTTTCGCGGTCGGAGGCGGCGGAGTTCTCAGCGGTGGGCAAGGATCAATTGCTTCTACGCGGACAGTTGTGGAACGGCGTGACAAATGCCGGGATGAAATTTGCGGCACGGCTGGGGGTCATCTGTGGCGAGGGGAAGGTTTCTCCTGACAACGATACGTTGAAGATTGAGAACGCGACGGAGGTGACGTTGCTGCTGACGGCGGCAACGGATTATCGGATGCAACTTCCTGACTGGCGACATGGTGATCCTGAGAAGCAAACGGCGGAGCAACTCGCGGCGGCGATGATGAAACCTTACGCGCGACTGCGCGAGGCGCATGTGGTGGATTACCAGAAGTTGTTTGGGCGGGTGAGGTTTGAACTGGATGGGACGAATGGGACAGATGTGAGGAATGGGGCAACGGATGAGCGGTTGAAGGCGGTGACGGCGGGTGGAAGTGATCTAGGGCTTGTGCCGCTTTACTTTCAGTTTGGGCGTTACCTGATGATCAGTTCGTCGCGCCCCGGCGACATGCCAGCGAACTTGCAGGGGCTTTGGGCGGACACGGTGCAGCCGCCGTGGAGCAGCGATTATCACGCGAATATCAACTTGCAAATGATCTACTGGCCTGTAGAGGCGGCGAATCTCCCGGAGTGTTTCGAGCCGCTGGATCGCTACATCAAGTTTCTCACCGGGCCGGGTGCGAAGACGGCGAAGGTTCATTACAACGCGCGCGGTTGGACGGTTCACACGCTGGCGAACGCGTGGGGTTTCACTGCGCCGGGCGAATCGCCATCGTGGGGATTATCGCCATCGGCTGGGGCGTGGCTCTCGCAACACTTGTGGGAGCATTATCAGTTTTCGCGAGATACAAATTATCTCGCGCGGGTGCTGCCAAACTTGCGGGCGTCGGCGGAGTTCAGTTTGGATTGGTTGGTGGAGGATCCGAAGACGAAGAAGTTGGTCGCTGGGCCGGCAACTTCGCCGGAAAATAAATTCACCACGGCAGACGGTCAGTCGGCGTCGCTGTGCATGGCTCCGGCGATGGAGCAGGAAATCATTTTGGATTGTTTTGAAAACTATCTGGCAGCGACGCGTGTGCTGGGAGTGAACGAGCCGACGGTTGCGGAAGTGGAGAAGGCGAAGGCGCGATTGCAACTGCCCCAGATAGGAAGCGATGGGCGATTGATGGAGTGGAGTGAGGAGTTCAAGGAGAACGAGCCGGGGCATCGGCACATCTCGCATCTGTTCGCGCTGCATCCTGGAAAACAAATCACGTTGCGCGGCACGCCTGAACTGGCGGCGGCGGCGCGGAAGGCTTTGGAGAAACGATTGGCGAGTGGCGGTGGTCACACGGGTTGGAGTCGCGCGTGGATCATTAACTTTTGGGCGCGGCTCGGCGATGGCGACAAGGCGGGCGAAAATGTTCAGGCATTGTTGGCGAAGTCCACGTTGCCAAATCTGTTCGACACGCATCCGCCGTTTCAGATTGATGGGAACTTTGGCGCGGTGGCGGGGATCTGCGAGATGCTGGTGCAGTCGCACAACGGCGAGGTGGAGTTGCTGCCAGCATTGCCGAAGTCGTGGACGAGTGGTTCGGTGACGGGGCTGCGTGCGCGTGGTGGTTACGAAGTGGATATTGCGTGGAAGGATGGAAAGTTGAATTCCGTCGTTGTGCGGAATGTGAGTGGCGTGGACAGATGCAAGGTGCGGCTTGGTGCAAAGGTGGTTGAGATCAAAGTGCGGAGAGGGAATGCAGTTTCACTGAATGAAAAACTCAAAACGAAATAGCTGGCTGGCTGGTTTGTTGTTGTTGTCCCCATGCGCCATAACGTTCGCTGCCGCGCCGGAAGCACTCATCGACCGTCAAGCGCTCGTCACCCGGCACAATCCAGTCATCACCAAGTTCGATGTGGACGAGCCGCTCACGGTGGGCAATGGCGGATTTGCTTTTGGCGTGGACATCACGGGGCTTCAGACTTTCTCCGAGCAACATCACATGCTCGGCATCCCGGTGGAGACTCAATCTCGCTGGTGCTGGGTAACGGATGAAAATCCCAATCGCTACACGCTCGTTGACGCGAACCGAGATTTCACGAACGCTGCTGGCAAGGTGATGGCGTATCCGACGAAGTCATCGTCACCGGCGGGAGATTGGTTGCGCAAGAATCCGCGCATCCATCCGCTCGGAGAGATCAGATTAGATTACGCGAAGGCGGATGGTTCGCCGCTTGCGCCGGAGGATATTCAGAAGCCCGAGCAGACGCTTGATCTGTGGCGCGGCATCATCACGAGCAAGTTCGAGATCGAAGGCAAGTCGGTGAAGGTAACGACAGTTTGTCATCCGAAGATGGACGTGGTGGCGGTGCGGATTGAATCGGAACTTGTCGCGGCGGGTAAGTTGGGAGCGACAATCGCCTTTCCACGCGGGCATGATCTTTTGATTAAGAACACGCCGCCGCTGGATTGGACGAAGCCGGAGACGCATGAGACGAAGATTGTAGATCGGAGCAATCAGTTGGTGCGATTGGAGCGAAAGGTAGCACGCACAAATTACGAAGTGCTCGTCGGTTGGGCGAACAAAG
This sequence comes from Verrucomicrobiota bacterium, assembly GCA_043741175.1. Lineage (GTDB taxonomy): Bacteria > Verrucomicrobiota > Verrucomicrobiia > Limisphaerales > JADLHS01 > JADLHS01. Next base: position 11,894 of record JAYUAV010000275.1, on the reverse strand, counting down.
TTGAGTTCAAACAGACTGCGCCTCACCAGTATGATTTGCGCAGTGCGTCCGGGAACGCGCTGGAGTTTTCCGTTGGATTTTACACCGACAAGAGACGCCAAGGACTTGTGGTTGGAGGTTTGCCCGCTCAAGGAGCGCCGTCAGACCTGCCAACTTTCAACACGTCTGTCGTGAACAGCACATTGCACTGGGCAAAGTTCTGGCGCACGAGCGCGGCGTTGGATTTCTCCGGCAGCACCGATCCGCGTGCGGACAAGATTGAGGAGCGGGTGATTCTGTCGCGTTATCTCATGGCGGTGCAAATGGCGGGCGATGTTCCGCCGCAAGAGACGGGGCTGACATGCTCGACTTGGTACGGCAAGCATCACACTGAAATGATCTGGTGGCACATGGCGCACTTTGCATTGTGGGGTAATGACGCGTTGTTGGCGAAAAATCTGGAGTGGTATCAATGTCAGTTGACAGCGGCGCGTGAACTGGCGCAGAGCAGAGGACTGCATGGCGCGCGTTGGGCAAAGATGACCGGGCCGGACATGCGCGAAAGTCCCGGCGGCAATCCGCTCATCGTGTGGAATCAGCCGCACATGGTTCACTTGTGCGAGTTGTTGTATCGCAATCAGCCGACGAAGGAGACGTTGAACAGGTATCGCGAACTGGTGTTGGAGACGGCGGATTGTCTGGCTTCGATGGTTCACTTCGATGAGGCGAAGGGTGTTTATGTTCTTGGTCCGCCACTGTGGATAGCGCAGGAGATTTACGATCAGGGTACGAGTCAAAATCCATCGTTCGAGCTGGCATATTGGCAATGGGCTTTGGAGACGGCGCAGACTTGGCGTGAGCGGCTCGGCATGAAGCGTGATGAGAAGTGGGATCATGTTATCAAACACCTCGCGCCTGTGCCGCAGAAGGACGGCAAGTACGTTGCGCTCGGCTCGAACCCGGACACTTGGGACAACATCGCGAGTCGTCACGATCATCCGACGATGCTCGCGCCGCTGGGGGTTCTGCCGGGCACAGGTGTTGATCGTGCGACGATGGAACGGACACTTGATGCCGTGCTGACGACGTGGGATTGGAAAACGAAAATCTGGGGCTGGGATTATCCGATGATCGCGATGACGGCGGCGCGGTTGGGTCGCGCGGAGACTGCGGTGGAAATTCTTTTGCGCGACGGGCCGAACAACAAGTATCTGGCGAATGGCCATTGCCCACAGAGAGTGGATGATCGGGCGGGAACAGGTTCGGAAAAGCCGATCCGGAAGCGTGAGATCGCGGTTTATCTTCCAGCGAACGGCGCGTTTCTTTCAGCCGTGGCGATGATGGCGGCGGGTTGGGACGGCAACACGAATAACGCGCCGGGTTTTCCAAAGGATGGGAAGTGGAAGGTCCGTGTGGAAGGATTGCATCCGCTGCCGTGAGTGTGGTCCGTTGGTAACAGGTGACGGCGGTTGAAATAAGGCTAGTTCAAAAGTTCGGAACGTATCCGTTCGCAGCTTCGTTCTCGCAAATCCCTCGCAGGATAGTCACACTCGTTTTCATGTCTTGGTTGCAAGGGCTGGATGAAAGCCTGTTCCGATTTATCAATCACACGTTGAGCAATCCCTTGTTCGACGTGCTGATGCCGTGGTTAAGCGGCAACCGGATTTTTATCCCACTCGGAATTCTTGTGGCGGCAATTTTCATCTGGCGTGGCAGGGGCAGGGCGGTGTTGTTTCTTCTTTTGCTGGCCATTGCGGTAGGCGTGACGGATGGACTCGTCTGCAACACGCTCAAGCACGCCATTGGTCGTGCGCGTCCGTGTGCGGCGTTGGAGAACGTGCATCTGCTCGTGGGTTGCGGCGCGAACGGTGCAATGCCGTCGTCTCACGCGGGCAACATGTTTGCCGCCGCGACGGTGGCGTTTTTGTTTTATCGGCGTAGCGCGTGGGTAATGTTTCCGCTGGCAGCGGCGGTAAGTTTTTCCAGGATTGCAAACGGCGTTCATTATCCGAGCGATGTCGTGGTAGGCGCGATTATCGGAATGGGCACAGGCTTCGTGGTGGTGTTTGTGTTGAACGCACTCTGGCGGTTCGTTGGTACAAAATGGTTTCCAATTTGGCACGCGCAGTTGCCATCGCTCGTGCCGAGCAACGGCGTCTCTCAACCCTCAACCCTCAACCCTCAACCTAACGAGGACGCCCACTGGTTTCGCGCGGGTTGCATTCTTATCGTGTTCGTCACGCTCGCTCGCTGGCTTTATCTGGCGAGTGGCGCAATCGAGTTGAGCGAGGACGAGGCGTATCAATGGGTGTGGTCGAAACATCTCGCCCTCTCCTATTTCAGCAAGCCACCGCTGATCGCGCTAACGCAATTTGTCAGCACCAGCATCTGGGGCGACACGGCGTTTGGTGTGCGCTTCTTCTCGCCATTGATCGCCGCAACGCTGGGTTTTCTTCTGTTGCGCTTCTTCAAACGCGAGGTGAACGGACGCGCAGGTTTCTTTCTTGTGTTGATCGTCACGGCGACACCGCTACTGTCGGTGGGCGCGACGTTGCTGACGGTTGATCCGCTGGCGGTGTTGTTCTGGACGGCGACGATGTTGGCAGGTTGGAAAGCTGTGCAGGACAACTCGCGCCCGAGCGATTGGCTTTGGACAGGGCTGTGGATGGGCTTGGGTTTCCTGAGCAAGTATTCTTCGCCGCTGATGTGGATGTGCTGGGCGGTGTTCTTCATCGTGTGGCCGCCAGCACGGAAACATCTGCGCACGCGCGGCCCGTGGCTGGCGTTGCTGGTGAATCTGCTCTGCACGCTGCCAGTCATCATTTGGAACATGCAGAACGGATGGATTTCTCTCGCGCATGTCGCGCGGCACACGGGCGTGGGCAAAGCGGCGCAGCCCTTATCCAAACATCTCTCATGGCTGGTGGAATTTCTCGGAGCGGAGATGGCGTTGCTCAATCCAATCTTCTTTTTTGCGGCAGCCATCGCACTCATCGCGATCTGGAGAACGGCAAAGCGTGATGCGCGAATGGTGTTTTTGTTCTGCATGGGCGCACCGGTTTTTGTTCTCTACATTTTTTTATCGCTGCGTTCGCGCGTTCAGCCGAACTGGGTTGCGCCCTCGGTGCTTCCGATGTTCGTCGTGATGGTCATCTACTGGGACGCGCGACTCAGGTCAGGCACTCAACAAGTGAAGTGGTGGTTGGCGGCTGGGTTGGTGCTTGGATTGTTCTTTGTGGCGGTGATGAATGAATCACGATTGATTGAGCAACTCACGGCCAGGCCGCTGCCCGCCAAGATTGACCCGTTGACGCGCGTGCGCGCGCACTCAGAACTCGCGCGAGTGGTGGGTGAAGTGCTGCGGACGTTGGCGAAGGAAGGCAAGCCCGCGTTCGTGATCGGCGATCATTACGGCATTACCGGCTTGATGACGTTTTACATGCCCGAGGCCAAGGCGCGCGTCTTGAATGATCCGCTGGTTTTTTGTCAGCCGAGCGAGAGGCCAGTGGATCAATTTTATTTTTGGCCGGGTTATCTCAAAACTCACAAAAGTCAGAATGCAATTTTTGTGGATCGCCACGATGAACCGAAACTCGTCGAGGGTTGGATGACAAAATGGTGGCGGGGCGAAGCAGATTTGACGGAAGCGTTTGACGTGAGCGAACCCGCACCGGTGTGGTTGACGAATCAGTTTGAATCCGTGCAGAGCATCGGTGTCCACGAAATCAAACGGCGCGGGCAGACGTATCACGTCATCGAGATGTACGAGTGCCGAAACCTGCGTTGATGCGATGGCTGCGCGCGATGAAATCATTTTGCCGACGAGGAGCTACGATCTTGATGCAACTCTGGCGTGCGGTCAGGCGTTCGGCTGGGAGCGCGATGCGTCAGGTTGGGTAGGTGTGATTCAACGGCACTGGGTGCGGCTGACGACTGTGCGCGGTGGAATCAAAGTTCAACTGGCTGAACCATCAAACGATGACGGATGGCTCGCAGATTATCTCCAGACAAGCGTGAACATCAGCGAGATCGTCGCCACGTTTCCGAGAGACGACGAGCATCTGCGCGAGGCGGTCAAGACGTGTGCGGGATTAAGATTGGTGCGCCAAGAGCCGTGGGAATGTCTCGCATCGTTCATCCTCTCCTCTACAAAACAGATCGTGCAGATACGGCAGATCGTTCGCGCCTTGAGCGAGCGGCATGGCTCGCTAGTGATCGTGCCGCGTGGTGAGGCTGAACGCTTTGCTTTTCCGGTGGCAGCGCAGTTGGCCAAGTTGAGTGAGGCAGACTTGCGCGCGTGCAAGATGGGCTTTCGCGCGCCATATCTGCTGGCTGCGGCGCGGCGCGTGGCTTTGGGTGAAATCAATCTTGCTGCGGTTGGGCGAATGGAATTGTCGCCGGCGCGTGAAGAGTTGATGAAGCTTGCTGGCGTGGGCGAAAAGATCGCCGACTGCGTGCTGTTGTTTGCGTATGGCTTTCCGACGGCGTTTCCGGTGGATGTATGGGTGCGGCGCGTGTTGACGCGATTTTATTTTCGCGGACGCAACGTGAAGCCGGATCGGTTGCGGCGTTTCATTGAGAAACATTTTGGTGCTAACGCCGGTTACGCGCAGCAATATCTGTTTCATTATGTCCGCCTGACGAGCGGTAACAAAAATGTTTTGGAAGAGGTCAAATATCCCGCGTGAAATCATGGACGCGCAGTCGCAACGCTTTGCGCTATCCTCGCTAATGAATCCACGGAAACATTGACGCAACCGCGCTCCTCCACGCCCAAGTATTTAGGGCTTAAGCCAACGCGCTTACAAGGAACACGAATTGTTTCAGTTCCACCACACACACTGACCCTCATTGCGCCGGACGGGAATCGGGTTCATCACGATTTGGGGCAGTAACCTTCTTTCAAGCGAAGCTTGTTCAACTCTGACTCGCAGCAAATAAATCAGCAATCGCCATCTGAAACTCTGGCAGCAGTTTTTCAGTCAACACATCCGAGCCAGCGAGAATGTGTTCAAGTCGCATCCCGTATTCGGAGGCGTGATAGATTTCCACATTGTTGTAGCGCGGATCAATCATCCAGAGACGCGGCAGCTTCATGGCCTCGTAGATTTGTTTCTTGTCCACCGTGTCCGCATGGTGGTCTTCCGAACTGACGACTTCGGCGGCGAGCCAGATTTTGCCTGTGGTAGCGGTCGCGATGGCAAGGTCGGGGCGTAGGAGATTGTTGGTATCCACTCGTATCGCACTGCGCAGTTCTAGCAGCTTTGTGCCGGGAAAATTCGCGACGCTGGCTTTGATGACCGCATGAAGCCGAATGCAGATCAATTCATGTCGCGCACCGGGCGGGAAGCGCAGCGTCGTTTCGCCTTGGATTGTTTCTTCGTAGGGTTCGCTCATTTGGTTGGAAAAAGTTTCCGCAAAAACCTTCCGGTGTGCGAGTGCTTGTTCTTGGCAACCTGCTCCGGCGTTCCCTCGGTAACAATTTCTCCACCGCCCGCGCCGCCTTCCGGGCCGAGATCAATCACCCAGTCCGCTTCGGCAATCAAATCCAGATTGTGCTCAATGACAATAACTGAATGTCCGGCGTCCACGAGCCGTTGCAAAACTTCCACCAACCGGCGCACGTCGGAGCTATGCAGGCCGATGGTTGGCTCTTCGAGAATGAACAGATTTTTCTTCGCAATGTTGGCGGGCTGATTAGCCATCTGAGGCATATCGAGTCCGGGTTTCAAGCCGGTCAACAAATGTGTGACGAGCTTGACGCGCTGCGCTTCGCCACCGCTGAGCGTAGGGCTTTGCTGGCCGAGCTTGAGATAATCCAGTCCCGTATCGTGCAAGGCTTCGAGTGCGCGTTTGATTTTTTGCACGCTGGAGAAAAATTGGATGGCATCCTCCACGGACAGGTCTAGTACCTGCGCGATGTTCTTTCCGCCGTATTCAATGTCGAGCGTTTCGCGATTGAACCTTGACCCGTCGCACGTCTCGCAACGCACAAATGCGGGTGGTAGGAAGTTCATCTCCAATTTGATCTGGCCCGCGCCTTCGCACTGCGGACAACGCCCTTGGGCGCTGTTGAACGAAAACCGGCTCGCCGAGTAACCCCGCATCCGCGCCTCAGGCACTTGTGCAAACAGCGCGCGAATATCATCGAAGAAGCCTACGTACGTCGCGGGAATCGAACGCGGCGTGCGGCCGATGGGGGCTTGGTCAACTTCGTAAACGGCCTTCAACGATTCGTAGCCGGTGAGTCGTGATGCGTGGTGCTTGGTGCGTGAATTATTTGTGGGAGATTTCTTGGCGAGTGCTGACTGAAGCGTAGGCAACAGACACTCGCGGATCAACGTGCTCTTGCCCGAACCACTCACACCTGTCACGACCACAAATCGTCCGAGCGGAAAATTCACTGTGAGTTTCTTGAGATTGTTCACCGTCGCGTTGCGCAACGAGAGCAAGCCGTTTGTAGGCGACGACGTAAGGAGTCGTTTCCCTGTCGCAGACTTACGACTCCTTACGGCGTCGCCTACAAGAACAGGACGTCTCTCGTCCTGTGCGGGAAACTTCTTCTCTGCTCGCAAGCTCTGGCCGGTGACGGATGCGGGATGCTTCAGCAACTCAGCAAGAGTCCCGCTTGCCACGACTTGCCCGCCATGCACGCCTGCGCCCGGGCCAAGATCAATGATGTGATCGGCGCGACGCATCGTGTCCTCATCATGCTCAACTACAACGACTGAATTGCCACGTCTTCGCAGCTTTTGCAGCACGTCGAGAAGTTGTTCGTTGTCGCGCGCGTGCAGGCCGATGGTCGGTTCGTCCAGCACGTACAGCACGCCGCTGAGATTCGAACCAAGTTGCGCCGCGAGCCGGATGCGCTGGGATTCGCCACCCGAAAGCGTCGGCACAGCGCGACCGAGTTGCATGTAACCGAGGCCGACTTCGTTGAGGAACTTTAGCCGCTCGCGAATCTCTGGCAAAATATCGCGGGCGATTTCTGCGGCGCGTCCGGTGAACTTCATCTTGCGGATGAAGTCGAAAGCCGCCTCCACATCGAGCGTGGAGAAGGCGTCAATAGTTGGAGCGCCGACTTCCAAGTCAGCTCGGTGGGGTGTTTTTGAGGAACGTGCCGACTTGGAAGTCGGCACTCCGAAACGCAATCGCACCGCGCGAGCCAGCGGATTCAATCGCGCTCCGTGACACTCAGGGCAAACCTCCTTCTCCTGTGCCCAGCCCCACCAGCTTTCCTCAATGGAGTCCGCGTCGGCACCGCGTTCCACGTCCGGCAGGTAGAAGAGTTCACCAAAGCCGCGACACTTGGAACACCAACCTTGCGAGGAATTGTAGCTGAAATTTTTTGGATCAAGCGGCTCGAAGGAACGACTGCACTTTGGGCAGGCACGCTCGGTCGAGTGAACGGTGAGTTGTTTGCGATTGTCGAGGGCGTAGAGCGTGCCGTGACCCAGCTTGAGCGCTGCGTCCACCAATTCCTGCCGCGCGCCGCCTTTGCCTTTTTCTAAGAATCCCAAGACGATTTCCACATCGTGCTCTTTGAAACGATCCAGACGAAACGGCTTGCTCGTGTCGAAGATTTTTCGGTCAGCGCGGATTTGTTTGTAGCCGTGCTTGGCAGCCCACTCGGCGACATCGGTGTGAAAGCCTTTCCGGTTTCGTACTATGGGCGCGAGCAAGGTCAGGTCGCCGCGCCGCTTGAGTTCGGATTGAAGATGCTTCGCCAGTTCGTCCCTCGTCTGCGCTTCGACGGGCAACTGACAATCGGGACAATACTGCGTGCCGAGTCGCGCGAAGAGCAGCCGGATGAAATGGTAAATCTCCGTGACGGTCGCGACCGTGCTCTTGCCCCCGCCGCGCGTGGTGCGTTGCTCAATGCTGACGGTGGGCGGAATTCCGGTGATCAAATCCACATCAGGTCGAGCCATCTGCTCCACGAACTGCCGCGCATAGACGTTCATCGAATCGAGGAAACGCCGCTGGCCTTCGTTGAACAATAGATCAAACGCCAGCGTGCTTTTGCCGGACCCGCTCACGCCGGTGATGACGACGAACTGATCGCGCGGGATTTCCAGCGAGATGTTCTTGAGGTTGTGCTCGCGGGCGCCGTGGATGGAGATGGCGTGTTCCGTATTGCGTGTTGCGTCAAGTAACTGGCGAGGCTTCCTCTCCTGCTTGACGGAATACGGAACACGCAACATGTCCCTCAAGAATCCTCCCGTATGACTCGCCTTGCACTTCGCCACTTCCTCCGGCGTTCCTTGCGCCACGATTTGCCCGCCGCGATCTCCCGCGTCCGGGCCGAGGTCAATCACCCAGTCCGCGCACTTGATTACGTCGAGGTTGTGTTCGATGACGAGGACGGAATGACCAGCGTCCACGAGCCGTTGGAAAACCTGGAGTAGCACGCGGACGTCGTCGAAGTGCAGGCCAGTGGTGGGTTCGTCGAACAAGAATAATGTGTGGCTGCGTTCGTGAGAACGCAGATGATCTTCTTTGTTGTCACCGGATGTTTGCCGCGAACTCACGTTCTCAGCCACGGCTTCCGCCAGATGCCGCACCAGCTTGAGGCGCTGACTCTCACCACCGGAGAGCGTGTTGATCGGTTGACCTAGCCGCAGATAACCGAGACCGACTTCTTGCAAGAGTTTCAGACTGGTGACGGCACGTTGAGCGGGTTTTGAATCGGTGAAGCTGGAGAGAAAATCAATCGCCTCGTCCACGGTGGCTTCGAGCAAGTCGCCGATGCTCCAAGAAGTTAATAGTGATTTTGAGTTGATGGTTGATAGAGGGGCATTGCGATGCGCTAGCTTGTCCGGTCTATCAACTATCAACTTTTGTCCGCTATCAACTTTCACTTCCAAAATATGCTGGCGATAGCGGCGACCATTGCACTCGGGACAGCGGATGAAGATGTCGCTGAGGAATTGCATCTCAATCTTCTCAAACCCCGCACCGCGACATTTTTCGCATTGGCCGACGCCGGAGTTGAAGCTGAACGCGCTCGCATTGAGGCCGCGTTGCTTGGCGACTTCGGATTGGGCGAAGACTTCGCGGATGTCGTCGAACGCGCCGATATAAACGGCGGGATTGGAGCGCGGCGTTTTGCCGAGCGAAGATTGATCTACGAGGACGACTTGGTTGAGTGATTCCCAGCCATTAAGGATTGCCGATTGCCGCTTGCCGATTTTGGAATCGTCCTCGTCGTCGTTCTCGTCCTCGTCCTCGATTTTTGTTTTGCGGTTCTGGAGTTTGGCTTGCAGCGCGGGCAGCAGGATGTCGCGGATCAAGGTGGATTTGCCGGAGCCGCTGACGCCGGTGAGCGCGACGAGGCGGCCAAGCGGAATCTCAAGGGAGAGGTTTTGGAGATTGTGGTGCGTGGCGTTTCGGATGACGAGCGATGGCGAAGCTTTGGAGTGCGGTGACTTGTCACCGCTTTTCGTGCTTTGCTGACTTGTCAGCAAAGCAGAGTCGCGTTTGAGCGGCTCGTCGAGTTTTCCGTGCGCTTCAGTCACGCGTCGGGCGCTCTGCGCGCCCTTGTCGGGCAACAAGTCGCCCGACGGAGAAAGAGGTGACAAGTCACCGCACTCCAAAGTAACGGGACGCCGCGCTGGAATCTCAATCTGCTTTCGTCCGCTCAGGTATTGGCCAGTGAGTGAGCGAGTTGTTTTCAACAACTCAGGGAGCGGGCCTTGGAAAACAACTTCACCACCAGTCGCGCCGTGGCCGGGGCCGATGTCCACGATCTGATCAGCGGCGCGCATGACGCTGGCTTCGTGTTCGACAACGACGACGGTATTGCCGGTGTCACGGAGTTTTTTGAGGATGTGGACGAGGCGATCAGTGTCGCGCGGATGCAGGCCGACGCTGGGTTCGTCGAGGACGAAGAGCGTGTTCACCAAGCGCGTGCCGAGGCAGGTGGTGAGATTGACGCGTTCGGTTTCGCCGCCGCTCAACGTGCGCGTCGCGCGTTCCAATGTGAGGTAGCCGAGGCCGACTTCGTCAAGGTAAGCGAGGCGGGCGCGGACTTCGGACAGCGCGTGGAGAATTGGCGATTGGCGATTGGCGATTGCCGATTGGGACGCGGTGAGTTGCTCGATGAGATTGAGCGCATCGCGGACGGGCAGGGCGTAGAAGTCGGGGAGAGTTAGTCTTTTGTAGCCGCTGACGTTAGTCGGCGCTGACGATGCCGACATTGATTTGCGCGGACTAACGTCCACGGCTACGGGGAGTAGATATAGCAGCGCGTCTGGTTTGAGCCGCGCGCCCCGGCAGTCCGGGCACTTGGTGTAAGCGCGATAGCGGGAAAGCAGCACGCGGACGTGCATTTTGTAGGACTTGGATTCCAGCCAGCGGAAGTAGCCTTTGACTCCATACCACGCGCGCGGCCATTGGTGGTCTTCGTCAATGCCGTAATCCGTGTCGCCTTCGATGATCCAGCGCTGGTACTCGGCGGAAAGTTGGTTGAACGGCACGTCCATTGGAACGTGGCGGGCTTTACAAAACTTTTTCAGGTCGGCTTGAGATTCCGCGCCGGTGCCAGTGCGCCAGGGTTTCACTGCACCTTGTGCCAATGTGAGCGAGCGGTCAGGGACGGCCAGATTGTAATCAATCGTGATGGTGCGACCGAAGCCCTTGCAGGTCGGGCACGCGCCGAGCGGATGATTGAAGCTAAAGAGAGCAGGGGAGGGGTCGGAATATTCGAGGTCGCAGGCGGCGCAGTGCAGGCGATTGGAAAACAATTGTCGATTGCCGATTGCCGATTGCCGATTGTCAAAAAAGTAAATCGCGAGTTTGCCTTTGCCGAAGTGGTAGGCTTGTTCACAGGCTTCGACGAAGCGGGAGCGGGCGGCGGGCGCGAGTTTGAGGCGGTCTTGAACCACGGTAATTGCCGATTGGCGATTGGCGATTGCTGATTGGGCTGCCGGATCGTCCACGCGAATGATTTCGTTGTTTGCCAAGAGCCGCTGATAGCCTTGCTTGGAAATCAACGCGAGGGATTCGGCGAGCGGAAGTTTGTCGGAAAGGGGCACGTCAAATGTGATGAGGATTTCGCGCGGGTCTGTTCGTCTTCGTCCATCGTTCTCGTCCTCGTCCTCGATTTTTTCCTTCCCCAGCTTCGAGGACGAGAACGACGACGAGGACGATTGAAGGGCTTGCCAAACATTCTGCGGCGAATCTTTCCTCACCGCTTGGCCGCAGCCGCGACAGTGGAGTTGGGCGAGATGCGGCCACAATACTTTCATGTGGTCGCAAATCTCCGTCATCGTGCCGACAGTGGAGCGCGTAGAGCGGACGGCGTTGCGCTGCTCAAGGGCGATGGCGGGCGGGATGCCTTCGATACTGTCCACCTGCGGCTTGTCCATGCGGTCGAAGAACTGTCGCGCGTAAGGAGAAAATGTTTCGATGTAACGGCGCTGGCCTTCGGCGTAAAGCGTGTCGAACGCGAGGGAGCTTTTGCCCGAACCGCTCAAGCCAGTGATGACGATGAGCCGGTGCAACGGCAGATCGAGATCAAAGTTTTTGAGATTGTTGTGCCGGACTCCGCGTAGGCGGATGACGGCGGATGATTTTGTTTCAGACACGCGCGTGGAAAGTAGAGAAGCGGTGTGCGAAGTCAAACGGTTGCGAGGCTGCACGGGGAGCACACGCGCCTCGCGTGTGTCCGACCGCGCCCTCGCGGTCGGTGCCGACGTGCGCCACCGCGCGTTGTTCGCGAACCGAAGAAGAACATTGCGCGGTGGCGCGCAACGGTGTGGTGGACGAGGGCGTCCACCACAGCACGCGAGGGCGCGTGCGCTCCCCATTTCCCATCATGCTGTCCCACTGGGGTGTGACTGAAAGTGCCGCTCAAGTTTGGGGCGTCGAGGGAAAAATGTGGAGTGCGGCGACTTGTCGCCGCTTTTTCTGCT
>JAYUAV010000274.1:0-5597 GCA_043741175.1 Verrucomicrobiota bacterium | reverse complement strand
CGAAGGTTTCCAACCGCAAAGCCGGTCGCAGACCGGCGCTCCGTCAATACCTCAGCCCAGCCGTTCGGGTATTTCCGAAAGACATTAGGTCTAATCCTTCGTCTTGGAATCAATGATGATGGTCACCGGGCCGTCGTTGAGCAGAGTCACTTGCATGTCCGCGCCGAACTCGCCGGTTTGTGGCGGCTTGCCGAGATCAAGCGCGATGCGGGACTTAAATGCTTCGTAAATCGGCACGGCAATTTCCGGTCGAGCCGAGCGCGTGTAGGAAGGGCGATTGCCTTTCTTGGTGCTGGCGAAAAGAGTGAACTGGCTGATGAGTAAAACTTCGCCTTCGATGTCTTGCACGGAACGATTCATCAATCCTTCGTCGTCAGAAAAAATCCTCAGGCGAACTATTTTCCCAGAGAGCCATTCGATGTCATCCGCAGTATCTGCATCCTCCACAGCTACGAGCACGAGCAATCCTCGTGCGATTTGGCCTTTGATGCGACCGCCGATGCTGACGCTCGCGTGGGCAACGCGCTGGATGACGGCGCGCATGGATTAATTCGGGGGAGGCAGCGGATAGATCAAGTTCAACGGCACGCTGACTTTGTCGCCAGCTTTGAGGCTGTTGAAGTTCAGGTTGGGATTCGCAGCACGCAATGCGTTTTTATCCACGCCGTAGATTTGCGCGATGCGATCAAGGCTTTCGCCACCGGCGACGCTGTGGATTTTTTTCGGTTCAGGTTTGGGCGCGGGTTGGGCGGAAGGTTCTTCGAGAAGCGTTTCGCCGAGCGCGAGTGCGGTGGCTTTCATCTGTTCGAGTTCAATCTTCTTCAACTCGATCTCTCGCTGAGTCTCCGTGAGCTTTTCGTTGTTCTGGATGCGTTCTTGTTCGGCTGAACTCTCGCGGTTGATGGCGTAGAGCGTGGCGAGGGCGGTGGGATTTCCGTTTCCGTTGGCGAGCATTTCAAGCGCGCTGATGTAGGCGGGATCGCGCAGCCGGGCAAATTGCTCGTAGCGTTGCGGCGAGAGAACATTGCGGATGGCTGCATCGCGCTCGGCGAGAAGTTTGGCTCGCAATGTTTGGGCATCAGGATCATCGCGCTCGGCGAGAGCGCGGATGCGTGCCTCGATTTCAGCCGTGGCTTTGAAGATTTGTTTGAACTCGTTGGGTTGCGTATCGAAGGCGGGGAGCATGTCCAGTTCGTCGCGCAACGCATCGGCGGGAGCGGAGAAGCGCAGTTGCGCGTCTTCAAGTTGATCGGCACTCAAGATGCCCGCGAGTTCCTTCCAAGGATCGTTTGTACCAGCGAGCAGGTTCGCGATGATCGTTTTTTTCTCAGCAGAAAGATTTTGAAGCGCGGGGCTGATGTCCATCGTGGCGAGCAGTCGGAGTTGATACGCATTCGTGCCAGACGCAGGGGTTTGTTGGCGTAACGCCCAATCCGAACCGAGAAGTTGATCGAGGATTGTCTTGCGGGAGAACCACGCATCGTTTTGCTGGATTGCTTCGGCTTGATCTTCCGCCGGATCGCGCTGATTCGTCCACCACTTGGGATTGGGTTTAAGTCGTGGCGATTGATCGCGCTGTTTCTCGCGTAACATCTGGCTTACGTCGGCGATGATGATGTCGCGGATGGTTTGTTCAGGACAACCGATCTCCCGCAGGTTCTTGATGTAGGCGGCGTAATCCTGCGATTCAATCTCCTGCCAAGAAAAAAACTGTCGCCGCACGATGACGGCGGTCTTGGTGATGGTGTTTGTTTTGGTCGTGAACGAAGCCGCGTCATCGAGATGCCGCGCGTGTTTGCGGGATGACCACATCCAGCCCGACGCGAGAAGCAGGTTTGCGATCAGAGACAGAATGAGTAAGACACGCCAGCGCATAGGTGTATTAACGGGGAACGTGGCGGTTCTGCCAATTCAAAAACGCGGGAAGTTGGATTTTGCGTGGTGTGTGTCACGGACTGGATGCTCTTGTGCTTCTGCCAAACTTCCGATCGCGCAGCCAGAATTCACAATCTTTCGTCCACGGATGAAACTGCTCGGCGTCAAAATTTTTGTTCCCCAATCCAATCCCATGCGTGCCGCGTTCGTAGATGTGAAGATCGAAGCGCACCCCCGCGCGACGCAACGCTGCTGCGAGTTGTAGGCTGTTTTCCACGGGCACGGTTTTGTCTTCTTCGGTGCTCCAGATGAAACAGGCCGGGCTGCTCTTGTTGACCTGCAATTCCGCAGAGAGTTCCTTCACCAACTCCGGCGGCGGGTTTGTGCCGAGAAGATTTGCGCGTGAACCTTTGTGCGTGAACGGATCGGTCAAGGTGATGACGGGATAGCAGAGAATCGCAGCGTCGGGGCGTGAACTCTGCCGCTCGATCACGTCCGCTGAGTTGGTGTCGCCCATGTCCCAATGCGTTAATAGAGTCGAAGCCAGATGTCCGCCCGCTGACGAGCCGATGATGCCGATGCGTTGTGTGTCGAGTTTCCATTCATCGGCGCGTGCGCGAACGATGCGGATGGCGCGTGTGGCGTCATTGAGCATCGCGGGATGTTGGTAGCGCGAGCCGAGCCGATATTTCAGCACAAAGCCAGCGATGCCTTGGTTGTTCAACCAGCGCGCGTAGTGCGAACCTTCGTGTTCTGCCAGATGTCCATAGCCGCCGCCGGGACAGATGATCATTGCCGCGCCTGTGTTCTTTTCCGGCGCAGGCAGGAACACGGTGAGTGTTGGGATGTCGCTCACCTCTTTGCCCAATGCGCCGGGCGCGCCATCAGGCCAGAGCGGGAGAGAGAGATTTGTTTGAGCGGTCACACAGGTCACGGTGAATACGAGGCAGAGCAGATTCGCGAATGGATTCATTGATGAGTTTTACCACGAAGGTGTGGGCGTGTCGTTGTGGGCCGAGTTTCCGGTGCGTGAAGTGCCGAGTGTTTGCAACATCAGTAGTGAATCCACATAGCGTTTGTTCAAGACGCGCAATCGCCCCACGAGTATCTGACTCAGTGAATGGATGAAGGGTTCTGCCAGTGATGGAGCTTCGCGGCGGAGTCTAGCAAACGATGCGGTGGAAATTTTCAGCAACGTGCTGCGGTCATTCGCCACGACATCTGCGGAACGCGGGCCTTCGTCCAGCAACGAAACTTCGCCGAAGAAGTCGCCTGACTTCAGCGTTGAGAGAATGGATTCCTTACCATCGCGAATGACTCGCACACGCACCTCACCTTCGAGGATGAGGAACATGGCGTCGCCGCGTTCACCCTCTTTGAAAGCAACGGCGAGCGGCTCCAGTGACAACACCTCCATGTAGCTCACGAAGGACTGAAGTTGATCGTGCTTCAGGCCGGCCAGCACTTTTATGCGCAGCAAAATGTCTGGGTTCACACCGCCGGTGATGGCACTGGCAAGGTGTCCAGGCTTCGCGTGACCGGGATCGAACAACGGTTTCAACTCGGCGAGTTCGTCCGCCTTGTTCCAATTGCCGTTATGTTCGGAAAAAATCCACGTCTCTGCGGAGAGTTGTTTCTGGCGGATGCAATTGACCAGCGCAGGAAGTTCGTAAGGGCCGTAGAGAACTTTCTCGCGACTCCAAACGCGATATGTCGGAATTAAATTATCTGTATCCATGTGTATTGTCGTCGCCGCGATGATTGAACGCGATGGCGAGTTAAACTTGTGGCTGACGTGTTGTGACTCTTCTGCCAGTTCTCGCGAGGGATTGCAAGGGCGCGTTGGCGGGTGTTGGAGTTTTGGACTGGGAGTTGCACGCTGTATTCGGAATACTCTCTCCGAGACCTCTCACTTTTTTACGGCATTACATTTATACTAGTCCTTTCAGACCGGGCTAGAATGGCGTGTGGAATAAAATAATTTAACAGTTACGATTCATTTGCGCCGTCACACCAACCGAATGAATCCGGGTGTTAACGAAAGAAAATTCACATACCAAGCCAGCCGCGTGCCAAGTTCAGTCTTGTGTGAGTTGAGTTCGTCGCTAGACTGCGCGCTCGAAATATGGCGCAAGGCTTACATCTATCGCAACGGCTGTCGCAATCGCTGGTTTTGGCTCCTCAACTCCAGCAATCGCTCGCGTTGTTGCAGGCTCCGACGCTCGAACTCAAGGCGTTGGTTGAAGCCGAGCTTCAGCAAAATCCCGTGCTGGAGGAAATAGACTCTTCCGATTCCGACATGGCGGATCGCAACGCCGATGGCGATGCGCCGGATGAAACCACTGATCTTGCCGAGCCTCCCGCAGACTTAAACGAAGACGCGACCCCTGCCGGTGAAGGGGTTGAAGCCGCACCCGATGAATTTCAAGCGGAGTTCGAAAAGCTTGTCCAACTCGATCAAGACTGGCGCGATAATTTTGCTCAGACCAATGCGCCATCGCGCGCCACTGCAGAAGACGAGGAGAAGCGTCAGTTCATGTTCGACTCGCTTGTGGCCGCCACATCGCTCGCCGAGAGTCTGCTTGAACAGGTGCGTGACGCCAACTTCTCTGCGGCGGACATCCCTGTGGCAGAAATCGTCATCGGCAACATTGATGACTACGGCTACCTCAAGGTGTCGGTCGAGGAAGTTGCCACGATTGCGAATGTCACCGGCGACAAAATTTTGGAAGTGTTGAAAGTCATCCAGACGTTCGAGCCGGCGGGCGTGGGGGCGCGGGATTTGCGCGAGTGCCTTATGCTGCAACTTGAGCGCGAAGGTCAGCAGGAATCTCTCGAATACGAGATCGTGCGGGATTACATGGACGCGCTCGGCAAACGCCGCATCCCGGAAATCGCTCGCGGCACTGGCGGCACGGTTGAAGAAGTTCAGGAATCGCTCGCGTCCATCGCGCGACTTGAACCGCGACCTGGACGAGCGTTTCTCTCGCAAGTGGATCAGTTTGTTCTCCCGGAAGTTTTCGTGAAGCGCAGCGGTGGTGAATTTGTGGTCACCACGAATAATGAACACATCCCGCATCTCCGTATCAGCAACGTCTATAAAGATTTGATGTCGCAAGGCGAGAACAGCGCAGAGGTGAAGAATTACATCCGCGAGAAGATTCGCGCCGGGAAATTTCTCATCAAGAGTTTGCACCAACGCCAGAGCACCATCGGCAACATCGCTCGCGAGATCGTGAAACGTCAGCATGACTTCATGGACAAAGGCGTGGCGTTCCTCAAGCCGCTCACAATGGTGCAGGTGGCGGAAGTTGTCGGCGTGCATGAGACGACGGTCAGCCGCGCCGTCTCCGCCAAATACATGGAGACTCCGCAGGGCGTTTTCGAGATGAAGTATTTCTTCACGGCAGGTTTACAGACGGACTCCGGCACGAACGTTTCCAACACCAGCGTGAAGGACATGATCTCGGACATCTTCAAGGCCGAAGCTCCCGCCAAGCCGTTGTCCGATCAGGAAGTGGTGAAGATGCTGAAAGAAAAAGGCATCGTCATCGCGCGACGCACCGTGGCGAAGTACCGGATGGAACTCAACATCCTGCCGTCGAATCTGCGGAAGGTGTATTGATCGGTAGTGGCACGGGCGTCTCGCCCGTGCGTTCATTGGCTTGAGGTTTTGTCCTCGTAATCAAATCCTAAACCGGAACCACTCGATCGGAATGGAG
>JAYUAV010000273.1:0-3512 GCA_043741175.1 Verrucomicrobiota bacterium | reverse complement strand
CAGGCATCGTCTTGGCCAAGCGGATCAAACCGCCACTGGTTTCAGAGCAACCCGTCTTCGCAGCAACGGGGGCTGGCGCGGGCTTTGCCACAGGCGCGGGAGCGGGGGCAGCGACGGTTTTTTCTTCAGAATAGTTTGCACTGGCGCAGCCAGTGGCGATCAAGGTCGCTATGAGGCAACTGGCCAACATTTTTGATTTGAACAGAATAGTTTTCATTGGGGACTGACTTGCGGTTTGTTTGGTTTTGGATTGGAAGTAGCCGATGTCTCGATTCACAAAAACACCTAGTGGATGCGCTTGTCAGGAATATCCCTAGTTCAAATTGATCCAATACATCGCGGGCTAGCGATGTGATGAACAAATAAATGGGGAACTTTACTGGAGCGACTCACTGCTGCTTCCGTCGAAACCATCTCTACAAACTGGATTCCATTCCGGGCGCAGACTATGCCAATTGGATGTATTTGCAAATTTTACTTTCACAAGTTACTCGCAAGGCATGTGCAGGCGAGTGTGGGTAACAGCGGAAAAGCCGGGCTTTGGTTGACGGAAACAAGCTCATCGCCTCCTGTCTGCGATACACCTTGGCCTCAGCAGATGCATTGGTTTCAACGGATGTCGTGATGCGAATTAACTCAAGCACGAACGGTCGTGACCCGAAACGGCGGACTACCCATTTGCAATTTTCAACACTGGCGGCGGCTGGATGCGAAGCGGGTTATGATCAAAGTCGCGGCCTTCGAGCCACGCAAGCCACGTCTCGATCAACGTCAACACCTCAGTCAGATCAAGACGCCAGTGAGTGGCGGGATACTTGGTGAGGTTGGTTCGCGCGAGCTTGAACAGCGCGGCGGACGGACGCAGCCGTTCCTTTTGCAGATGCACGAATGCGCCGGAGAGTTGGATAAGCCCCTTGAAGAAATCTCCATCCGGCCCGCGCCGATCTGCGAGCCAGAGCTCTTCAAGAACATCATGAGCCTCGTAGAACTCCTGCCGATTGAAGCAATCGAAGTAGCCAAGATAATACGCGCTCAGTTCTCCACCCTGAAATGCCGTAATCCGTTCCGCAATCTTTCCGCTCTTCTTGCTCATCGTAAAATCTTCACCGCTTAACAGGAACACCGAATTTTTAACCGCTAATCTGCGCTAATTTTTAGGGACTGATAACAGACGCACGTTTGTAATATTTTCTGGTACTCACCAACACCCGCTTTTTTTATCAGCGCAGATTCGCGTTTATTAGCGGTTCAAAACCAGGTCTCAAATTCAACGCTCCAGCAACGTCGTCACCACTTTCGTCGTCCACTCGCCACGATTGGCGCGATACGTTCCACGCATCCAGACTAACGCCGTACGTTTGTCCGATGAGATCGGCACGAGCGGGCGGAGATTATCCATCGTCGAATTGCCAGTGACAGGAGTCCATGTCCACGTCGCGCCGTCGTTTTTGGTTTCGCCACGGAAAATTTCGTGATGCCGCTTGCCGTCCGCCGCACTGATGAGCGGTTCACCTGTTTTCAAATCCGCATCGCTCGAAAGATAAATCACACTCGTGTCCTGCGGATCAATCGCTCCCAGCCCGGTGTAATCATCCTCGCCGGAGTAAAGCCGCTTGCCTGCGTAGGCAATCTCATGCTCGATCCACTTCTTCCCGTCCCAGCGCGCGTAGTGAAAACGGTGATCGTCCCCGCCCTGCCCTCTCGGGATACCGGCGCCGTTCACCTGCACCGTGAACAACACAACAGGCCGCTCCTTCTTGTCGAGGTGAATGTCCGTCATCCATGCGACATGATTCGAGCCGCCTTGAAAGATGCGCGTCAAATCCCATGGCCGCACCCCGCAATTGGTGCTGGTCGAGAGCGACGCACCCGCCACCTCGTTCTTCCCGCTTTCTGAAAACGATTGGGTGGCCGACAGTCCCGGGGACGGAGTTTTCTCTCCAGACGACACGACGGGCACTCCATCCGAGCGATACAATTTCCCATCACGAATGAAGGCGTGATAGAGACTGTTGTTGAAATTGCGCGGGTGATCTTCCGTGGCGACAAAGTGAATCGTGTCGCGATTGTTCGAGATGTATTTGGTGTAAGGGCTGTAACCATCGCGCCCCACGTAAAGTTTTCCGCCGTAACGCCAAGTCCTCCCATCGTCATCCGAGAGCAAATAGTTCGGATCGAGTCCGTGGCTGCGGTGGAACAGATAAGTGCGGTTATTCTCCGACGAGAGCCGCATAGGATTGCAATAGGTGAAGCTGTCTTTTGCAAAACTTCCCATCGTGCCAGGCGTCCTGAATTGCTTCTCATCCTCCCACATCAATGGATCACCAGGATTCGTCGAGATGCGATAATACACGGTCGTCTCCTGACCGTGCTTGGAGTAGGCCGCTAGATAACGTCCATCACACAACACCAGCAGACCCGGGTTGTTGTGATCATCCTGCTCCAGGTTTTCGTGCAACACCACCTTGCTGGTCGCTCCCGACTTCATATCCATCACCGCCAACTCCACGTTGCCCCAACCCGGAAGAGTCTTGTCCGCAAACTTTCCATGCGCCCGAACCGAGCCGACGATCAACCGCCCCTTGTCCACGATCACGCGCTCATCCATGAACCACGACCACGCGCCGTTGTCATTCAACTCATGGAACTGCCCACGAACGTAATTCGTGAGCGATGGCAGCTCTGCGGCCTCAATGGATGTCACCACCCACCCAACGACTGTCAATGCCACGACTCGTTTGATGAAATTAGTTTGCACGGCGAATCAATGCGGTTTTAGCCCGTATGGTTCAAGGTAATTTCACACGGTCAGAAAAACATTTTGACAGATTCGTGTCATGTCGCTAATTTCTGTCAAGACAGAATGAAACGAATTATGCCAAAGCTCTCCAAAGTCCAACAGAAGTTCATCCTCCACTGGGGTGAGATGGGCATCCGATGGGGCATCAACCGCACCGTGGCGCAGATTCACGCGCTGCTCTTCATCTCACCCAATCCAATCAACGCCGAGGATATCGCTGGCACGTTGAACGTCGCGCGCTCGAACGTCAGCAACAGTCTCAAGGAACTTCAGGGTTGGGGCATCATCAAACGAGTCCATGTGCTCGACGATTCGCGCGATCATTTCGAGAGCATGAAAGATGTCTGGGAAATGTTCCGCGTGGTGCTGGACGAACGGAAGAAACGCGAGATTGATCCCACCGTCGCCCTGCTCCGCGATTGCGTGGCCGAAGCGCACAAAGACAAAGAGACGGATGAATACACCGAGCAAAAGCTCAAGGAACTGGCGGACTTCTTCGACGTAACGACGGCTTGGTATGGACAAATCCGCCAATGGCCAACGGGCGCGCTGACCAAGTTCGTGAAGGCCGGAGACAAGATCAGGAAACTGTTGGGCATCGGCGGGTAGTCCCCGCCTTTTTATTTGGAGACTAATTTCTGTGAATACGGAAACGACAGACAACAACGCCAAGCAACCCACCGCCGGTTGGATTTGCTACGACGGCGAGTGC
>JAYUAV010000272.1:0-5635 GCA_043741175.1 Verrucomicrobiota bacterium | reverse complement strand
ATTTGGCGAATAGTCCCATGAGATTTCAACCACGGATGGACACAGAAGAGCGCAGATGGAGAAATTGGGTAGGGCGCGTCACTCCGTGCGCGCCGTCGTCTCACTGACCAAGCCCGGCGCGCACGGAGTGACGCGCCCCACCCAATTTCTCCATCTGCGCTCTTCTGTGTCCATCCGTGGTTGAAATCTCATGGGACTATTCGCCAAATTCAAAGCTGGCCTCGCCAAGACGCACGCCAAGCTCACGCACGAACTCAAACGCATCGTCACGCGTTCGCCCAAGCTGACCGCCGAATCGTTGGAGGAAATCGAGCACGCGCTCATCGCCGCCGACCTTGGCATGGCGATGACCACGCAGATCGTGACCGCCGTGAAGCTTGCCTACGAATCCCAAGGCACAGCGGGACTCGACTACCTCGCCATCGCCCGCGCTGAGATTGAAAAGAGTTTGTCCACGAACAAACCTGATTTGCTCAAAGCCCCGAGCGGCCCGACCGTTGTTTCCATCGTCGGTGTCAACGGCACCGGCAAGACCACCACGAGCGCCAAGCTCGCGCACTACATCCAGTCGCAGCATAAGACCGTGTTGCTCGCTGCGTGTGACACCTTCCGCGCTGCTGCCATCGAGCAGCTCAAACTCTGGGGCACGCGCCTCAAGGTCGAAGTTATCGCGAGCGCGTACGGTGCGGATGCCGCGTCCGTGGCACACGACGCTGTGACCGCCGCGCAGGCGCGCAAGGCGGATTACCTCTTCATTGACACCGCAGGCCGCCTGCACACCAAGCACAACCTCATGCAGGAGTTGCACAAGCTCCATCGCGTCATCGGCAAGCAACTGCCCGGCGCGCCGCACGAAGTCCTGCTCGTGCTCGACGGCAGCACCGGCATGAACGCGTTGAACCAGGCGCGCGAATTTAACAAAGCCGTCCCGCTCACCGGCCTCATCGTGACCAAGCTGGACGGCACGAGCAAAGGCGGCATGGTGGTGGCGATTCAGAAGGAACTCGGCCTACCCATCAAATTCATCGGCCTCGGCGAACAACCGGACGACCTGCAACCCTTCGACGCCAAACAATTCGCGCAGGCGTTGTTTGAAGAATGAAACTCAATTTGCCGCGCCGGTTTGATTCTGTTATCTGTTTTCCATGATTCAGCCGGAAGAACTGGTTGGCGGTGAGTGGGCCGAATGGTATCGGCTCACGCCCGTGCAACGCTGGCTGGAAAGCGAGAAACTCTGGCAAACCTACCTCGCGCTTGGAGGCTCACTTGATTCCGAACCCGATACGCAAAGTCCTTTCTTCGATGCGCACGCACCGCGTCCGCGCCCTGCTCATGGGCGGGCAGGCGTGCGTGTTCTACGGCGCGGCCGAGTTTAGCCGCGACACCGACTTGGCCATTCTCGCCGACGCGGCCAACCTCGCGCGGCTGCGAAAGGCGTTGGCGGAATTGCGCGCCGAACCCATCGCCGTACCGCCGTTTGAATTGAAATATCTCCGACGCGGTCACGCCCTCCACTTTCGTTGTCAGCATCCCGATGCTTTGCGGATGCGCGTGGATGTGATGTCCAAAATGCGCGGCGTAGATTCTTTCGCCAAACTTTGGCGGCGACGCACGACCATCAAACTTCCAGACGGCACCAAGTGCGATCTGCTTTCCCTGCCTGATCTGGTGCAAGCCAAGAAGACCCAGCGCGACAAGGACTGGCCGATGATCCGGCGGTTGGTGGAGGCACATTACTTCTCACACAAAGACAAACCCAACACGACACAGATAAAGTTCTGGCTGATAGAACTCCGCACACCG
Organism: Verrucomicrobiota bacterium; assembly: GCA_043741175.1. Lineage (GTDB taxonomy): Bacteria > Verrucomicrobiota > Verrucomicrobiia > Limisphaerales > JADLHS01 > JADLHS01. The sequence continues at coordinate 3,832 of JAYUAV010000272.1, read as the reverse complement.
CAGTTACTGTTGGCGGTTGCGGAGACCCACCCCAGCCTTGCTCGTCAACTTGCGGCCAAGCGGCCTCTGCTCCGGTCAGCCGCTGCTGGCAAACTTACGCAACTTGAAAGCGCGCTGGGTACAGAAGAAAACAAGCTACGCGCAGAAGACAAAGCCTACTGGTCACCGCTGCTGAAAGAACTTGAAAGCTTGAGGCATCCAAAATGAACCTCGGCGAGCAACCGGACGACCTGCAACCCTTCGACGCCAAACAATTCGCGCAGGCGTTGTTTGAGGAATAATTGTAGGCGACGAGGTGACGAGTCGTTGGGCGGGCGACAGAGAATTACTCCTTACGTCGTGCCCTACAACGAGGGATTGCGTCATGTCACCAGCTTTGTAAATTATCCCCGTGGATCCGCAGGACATCTTCGTGGTCGCATTGCTGACATTGCTCGGATTCGTGCTTGGCGGTGGCGTCTCGATGGTTATTCTCGTGCGGCGGCATTTGCGGGCGCGGAGAAAGTTGTTGGGAACGGAGGAGCAAACGGAGTTGGCGCAGGAGTTTTCCCGGTTCAGCATCGCACCTTACAATCCACTGCACAATTTCAAATCCAATTTTCAAAGTCTTTCCCGAACACTCTTGACGACGCAAAACAATTGAGTCGTGCTGGAGGTTTGGCGCATACTTGGATCACGAATGAAACGTCTCATCACTCACGAAAGATGCCCACAGTTATTTTCATACATCGGATTTTTTCTGGCAGGGCTGATGGCGGTGGCTTTCGGTGCTGATTCCCTTCAGGCTTCGGAGGCGAGCAAACGAAACAACCACGATTGGCCGTCCGCGCCACTCTCACTGGCGGATGCGTTGAATCTTACGCTGCAACAAAACCGCACCATCCTCAAGTCCGCCCGCGATCTTGAGGCCGCGCACGGCGTTTCTTTGCAAGTCCGCGCTGTGGCGATTCCGAAACTTCAAGCCACTGGCAACTACTCCGCGACTGACAGGGACGCCTTGGAATCAGTTTTTCCCGGCCAGGCGCAAGCCCGCCAAAGCTGGGATACAGGCATCCGCATCGTTCAATCCGTTTACGAAGGCGGGCGTGTCCGTTCCTCGATTCGCGTGGCAAAGCTCACTCGTGAGCAAGCCATTCTCGCGCATCAAACCGTGATTGCCGCCACGCTGCTCGCCACGCGCGTGGCGTATTACGACATTTTGCTCGCGGCTCAGAACATTGTCGTGCGCGAGTCTTCTGTGAGTCTGCTCGCCAAGGAGCTTGAAGATCAACAACGCCGTTTTGATTCTGGAACAGTGCCGCGCTTCAATGTGCTGCGCGCAGAAGTTGCCGTTGCGAACGCCAAGCCCGCACTCATCCGTGCGAAGAATAATCACCGCATCGCCAAGAACAATCTCGTGAACCTGCTGGGCTACGATTTGCCGCGTGATGTGTGGGAAGACATCCACATGCAACTCACGGACTCACTCGAAGTTGGAGATTATTCCATCGAACTTCCCACCGCCATTTCGCAGGCACTGAGCAAACGCACTGAGTTGGGCGCATTGCGGAAGTTGGAAAAATTGCGTGAGGAAGACATCACGTCGGCGCGCAGCGGACGGCTGCCGAGCGTACAGGCGTTTGCAGGTTGGGGCTGGCGCAACCGCAGTTTCAGCACGGACATCACGGACTCGATTGATGGCTGGCAGGTGGGCGCGCAGGCTACTTGGAATATCTTCGACGGTTTCCAGACACGCGGCAAAGTGGTTCAAGCCAAAGCTGCGCATGAGAAATCCAAGTTGGAACTGGACGACACGAGTAGTCAGATTGAGATCGAAGTGCGGACGGCTTACTCCATCTTTATTCAGGCACGAGAGGTTTTGGAATCGCAAAAGAAAGTTCAGGAACAGGCGGACGAAGCGTTGCGTCTGGCCAAGACGCGCGCTGAGAATGGCGCGGGCACGCAGCTTGATGTGTTGAATGCCGAGACTGCGCTCACGGAAGCCCGCACGACGCAGATCGAGGCCAAGCATGATTACGCCGTTGCCGTGGCGAAGCTGGAGCGCGCGATGGGTGGAGGTAAATAGCCAAGCAGGATGTTCGCTGCAAAAACTTCTGTCGCAGCACCGCGCTTCCGCTATTCTCCAGCAACGGTTACTGACCCATGAGCAAACTTCTCCTGATAGACGACGAGGCGGACGTGCAGTATTCCTTCCGTCGCATTTTTGATTCAGCCGACATCGAACTCACCACCGCGTCCAGTGGTGAAGAAGGTCTGGCGCTGATTCCAAAACTCAAACCCGATCTCGTGCTCATGGACATCCGCATGGGCGGCATCACCGGTTTGGAAACTCTCCGCCGCATCCGGCAGATGGACACCAAGCTCCTCGTCATTCTGATGACCGCCTACGGCAGCACTCAGACGACCATCGAGGCGATGAAACTCGGTGCTTACGATTATCTCACCAAGCCGTTTGATATTCCGAAGTTGAAGGAACTCGTCGCCAAAGCTCTCAAGGCCGCGCGCGACATGAAACAAGTTGTCTCTTATCAGCCGTTGCTGGAATCGGAAGATTACGAGCAAGGCGTGGTCGGTCGCAGCGAACCGATGCAGCAGGTGTTCAAACTCATTGGTCAGGTCGCCGCGTCCGATGCCACTGCGCTCGTCACTGGTGAAAGCGGCACAGGCAAGGAACTTGTCGCCCGCGCCATCTATCATCACAGCGAACGCAGCAAGCAACCCTTCCTTGCCGTCAACTGCGCTGCCATCCCGGAGCAGTTGCTCGAGAGCGAACTCTTCGGCCACGAGCGCGGCTCATTCACCGGCGCGACCACGCAACGCATGGGCAAGTTCGAGCAATGCAACAACGGCACCATCTTCCTAGACGAGATCGGCGACATGACGCCGCCCACGCAGACGAAGATTCTGCGCGTGTTGCAAAGCGGCACGTTTGAGCGCGTCGGCGGCAACCAGCCCATCAAGGTCAACGTGCGCGTCATTGCCGCCACGAACAAACCTCTGGAGCAAGCCGTGGCCGCGCGCGAGTTCCGCGAGGATTTATTCTATCGCCTCAATGTCGTTCGCATCCACATCCCGCCGCTGCGAGATCGCCGCGATGACATTCCGCTGCTTGTAAATTATTTTCTCAAAAAGATTGCGAAGGAACAGGATCGCAAGCCCAAGTCCATCGCTACGGCTGCGGTGAAGGCATTGGAGAAATATCATTGGCCGGGCAACGTACGCGAACTGGAGAACATCATCCGTCGTGCGCACGTCATCGCCAAGAGCGAGGCCATACTTCCCGCTGACTTGCCATCGGAAGTCACCGGGCAAGGCGCAGCGAACACGTCCGCGCCCGCCACTGTGGGGGAGAATTCCACGTCAGACGCCAGCACGCTCGCGCGGCAGTTGTTCCAGATCGCCAAGCGCGATCCGAAGTTAAAAGTCCTGCCCGCCGTGGAACGTGAGTTGATCATTGAGGCACTGAAGGAATCTGCCAACAACCAGGTTCACGCTGCAAAGCTGCTCGGCATCACGCGCGCTACATTGCGGAAACGCATTGAGAAGTTCGGCATCCAACGCGAGATGAAGATTGAGTGAGCCGGAATCATGCGATTTAACAAAGCGACCGATAGACGCGGACCCGCAAAGGACGCAGAGAGGCGCGGAGAAGATTAGGTTGATGACCAGTCAACGAAGAGGGTAAAAAACATTTCAAACTCTGCGTTCCTCCGCGTTCTTTGCGTCCTTTGCGTTTCTCCCGTCTGCGGGTGTGATTAAAGTCGTCTAAATTCCGCGCGGTTGGAGCGCCGGTCTGCGACCGGCTTATGGGTTGGTGGAGGCGGGTGCTGCC
>JAYUAV010000271.1:0-3230 GCA_043741175.1 Verrucomicrobiota bacterium | reverse complement strand
GCCCGGCTCACCCACACGCGATCACGGCGGCGTTGGAATGACGGCGCGTGCGGATCTTCGGCAAGCACATCCTTGAGTTCGCCACGGGCGAGGTCGGGTTGATTCTTCGCGAGATAAAGTTCCGCGAGTTGAACCTTGGCGCGCGGATAGGAATTGTTCGCCACAACATATTGCCATGTCTTGAGCGCGTCGTCGGTTTCGCCGAGAGCCGTGAGTGTTTCCGCGTAGGCCATGGCGGTGTGGTTGTAATCGTGTTTGGGATTTTCGCGAAGCACGCCTTCGAGCAAAGGCTTGGCTTCAGCAGGACGCTTTTGCCGGAGCAGGCATTGGCCGAAGTGCGCGCGCGTATCAATGTCCTGCCCGTCGCGTTGCATGGCGGCACGATAACTGGCCTCCGCTTTGTCGAGTTTGCCGTGCTGGAAATAAACATCGCCGAGCTTCGAGTGGTGACTTGCGTTATCGAGGTGATGAATCTGCGTCTCCAGTTCCTTGATGCGCCGACGATCCTGCGCGCCGGGAAGTTCAAACCCCTGCATCGTTGGACCGCGAAACATATAGAAGAAATACCACGCGGCAGCGAGTCCCGGAATCACGATCATGTAGAGAACCCACGACCATTCGCGGCGACGCGCGGCGTCAACAATCATCCACAGATTGAATAAGCCGACGATGCCGAAGCCGCCAAACCCCAGCCAATGTCGCAGTTCATAAAAAACTGAAACCGTCGGGTCGGCGTAGGAGTCCATGTCGCGGAAAATAGGTGGGCATCGTGGTGCTTAGCAAACAAACTTTCGCCGGACAACTCCATTGCGCGGCATCGGGGTCGAGCGTTACTCCTGCGGATAAACCAAGATGCGGTCGTGAACCACGATGATGAGATCGTTCTTTCCGTCGCCCGTCACGTCGGCCACTGCGGCTTCGCGCGGCTCGGCCATTTCGCCGCCACGACCACGAAATGTTTTCTGCTCGAACACCTGCCAGCGATCTCCGGCAACAAGTTTGTGATTCGTGTCGAACGTCACGAGATCAATGTGGTTCTTTGCGGTTTCCATGAACACAACCTCTTTGCGTCCATCACCGTTAAGATCACCGCAAACCATGTCGTTGAGGTAGCCGTCCTTGATGGATGTCTCGTAACTGTCGAGCGCGGTGAAATCCCAGATGTCTCCGGCAAGTGGCATCCATGCGACATTGTTCACTCCGAGGAACGCGACACTGTTCGCCTTGCCACCGCCGAATGCGACGGATTGCAGGCTGGTGAAGTCCGAGACGGGCAGCGGAATGTTACGCACGACCTGCCAGACTCCTGCGGCATCGCGATCACAAAGCGTCAACGCTTTGCGTTCCGCATCGAGCAGGAAGATCGAAGGGATGTTGTTCGTGCCGCGCGGGACAGCGGTCGCGCCGATGAGCTTTGAATTGCTGGCTGCGCCATTGATCTGCTCCTTCACTTGGAAAACCCAGCCGGGCTTGTTGGTGGAATTAGCCATCGCCGCTTCAGGCTTGAGCACGACGGCGCGGAGGAAATTCTTCTGCGTCATGAGCAACTCCGGTTTGCCGTCGCCATCCACATCCGCCACGCTCAACCACGGCGAGCCGAATCCTTCGCTCACGCCGCCCGGCGGAGTCACGTCCTGTTCGTCAAAATCCTTCACGTCTTTTCCAGCCAATTGCAGCAAGACTTTCACTTTCTCTCCGGGGATGAGGGCGACGAGATCAGTGAGGCCGTCCTGATTCACGTCGTGAAAGGTGAGTGAACTCGGATTGGTTTCAAATTTCGCGCTCAACTTCTGCGTCTTCGTTTTGCCATCGGCAGTGCGGGTGACGAGCGCGCGGCGATCATCTGTTCCGAGAACAATCACGGCGAGCGTCGGCTTTGCGCCAGGAGTCAATGCGCCGACGGCAAGCGTGAGTGGCTTACCTTCGAGTTGGATCAACTCAGGAAATGGCAGACGCGCTTTGTCATCGAGCCGTGTCACGCCAACTTGTCGTTCGTCTGCGCTGAGGAGAAAGATTTCTGGTTTGCCATCGCCATCCCAATCCGCCACGGCAATGTCGCTGATGCCCGCGAGAGTCGGGAACGCGCGCGGAGATGCGAGCGAGCCATCGGCCTTCTGTTCGTAGAGAGAGATTTGACCGCGCTCAGGTTCGGCCACGAGCAGGTCGGCGCGGCCATCGCCATTCACGTCAGCCCAGAGCAGGCCGCGCTTGGATTTGTCAGACTTGGCGAGTGGCAGAACTTGGAATTGACCTTGTTTGAAATCGGTGGAGAGCGGCTCTGCGGCTTTGCGAGTGAACTGTGAAATTTGCGCGCGGCCCGTGTCACGCGTGACTGTGGTGATGAAAGTTTGCTTGGCGGAATCAATCGTGTCGCCCCAGTAGGAATGAATCGCGGGCAGCTTGAAATAATTTTCCGGGCCGAATTGACCATCGGAATTTTGCAGCCGGAAGCGGAACGGAGCTGCGTTGTCGAAATTAACGAGCAGCAGATCGTTGCGGCCATCGCCATCAATGTCTAACACCTGCACGGAGCGCACGGCAGAGGCGAGCGGAAGTTTCTCCGGCTCGGCGAGCGTGTGATCCGCGCTCTGTGTGATGAGGTAGGCGTGATTCTCAGCGAGCAACACGAGATCAGTGCGGCCATCGCCATTGACGTCGCCAGCGGTGAGCGAGTTAGGATTCAACTGGCCGTCTTCAATCGCAAAACGCTTCGGCGCGCTCCAGATGTTTGAACCTTGATTGTAGATGACGAGCATCTCCTTGGGTTCGCCGTAGTAGGCGATGTCCGGGCGGCCATCGCTGTTGAGATCGGTGACCACCATGCCGCCGATGCGTTTCTCGGAGGGAATGGAATCCACGCGAAAGCGCGAGTCGGGAGGCAGATCGTTGACGTCACGTTTGGTGAGCGGCTTGCTCGCGATGTTTGTCTTGCCGGTCTGATTGAAAAGCAGCGTGATCTTGGAGCGCGAGTTGTTGGCGATGACGAGATCGTTGAGGCCGTCGCCGTCAATATCCGTGGCGTGCAGGATGCCGATCTGACTGTCCAGAGGAAAAATCTCCGGGCCAGCGAAGGCGAAGCGGTTGGTGGCGGATTGGCCGTGAGAGGAAGCAAGCGCGCTCGCAAACAAGATTGCGGCGACCATGTGACGGAGGGAAATCATCATATTCATCAGCGCGCGCAAGGTGCCAGCGAGGGTGAGGGTTGGCGAGGATTTATTCGGATGTTGAAC
>JAYUAV010000270.1:0-9107 GCA_043741175.1 Verrucomicrobiota bacterium | reverse complement strand
GCGCGAACTACGAGGTGCTGGAGTTGTTCGGCAAGAACCGACTTACGGTGACGCGACAAGTGGCGTGTCATCCCGGCGACAACCGGACGCTGGACATGGCGCTGGCCGTTAACGGGCTGCCAGTGTCCACGATCGAGTTGAAAAATCCCGGCACGGGCCAGAACTGGCGACATGCGGTGCGCCAATTCAAGGAAGACCGCGACCCGCGCGCGCCATTATTCGAATTCAAGAAGCGGGCGCTGGTGCATTTCGCCGCCGACCCGGACGAGGTCCACATGACGACGCGGCTGGCGGGGGAGAAGACACATTTCCTGCCGTTCAATCGCGGCAGCCATCCCGGGAAGATCATCTGCGGCGCAGGCAATCCGCAGCACGAATCCGGCTACCGCACGGGTTACTTCTGGGAGGACGTGCTCCAGTTCGCCAGCTTCCTCGATATTCTCGGTCACTTCATGTTCCTCGAAAAGAAGGAGGAGAAAGTGGAGGACGGGCGCGGTGGTCATCGCGTGATGACGAAGGAGACGATGATTTTCCCGCGCTACCACCAGCTCGACTCGGTTCGCAATTTGGTGGCGACGACGCGCGGCGAAGGGCCGGGCCACAACTATCTGATTCAACAATCCGCCGGGAGCGGAAAAACGAACACGATCTCCTGGCTCTCGCACCGGCTCGCGAGTCTGCACGACGCGCAGGATGCGAAGGTCTTCGATTGCGTGGTGGTCATCACCGACCGGCAGGTGCTTGACCGGCAATTGCAGGACGCAATTTACCAGATCGAACATGCGCAGGGGGTGGTGAAGGCGATTGATCAAGACTCGAAGCAACTGGCGGCAGCACTGATTGACGGCACGAAAATCGTCATCACCACATTGCAGAAATTTCCCTTCGTGCTGCGCGGGCTGCTCCATGCCGCCGGCGCGGAGAGTCAGGAAGATGCCACCGCCGAGCAGAAAGCCGATGCGGCCAAGTGGGAGGCCGAAATCGCCAAGCGCCGCTATGCGATCATCGTGGATGAAGCACATTCCAGTCAGTCCGGCGAAACGGCACGCGAGTTGAAGGCGATTCTCGGCACGGCGGCGCAGACGGCGAACGGCGAGGACGAGCCGGATTGGGAAGACCGGTTGAACCAAGTCATGCAATCACGCGGGCGTCAGCCGAACCTGAGCTTCTTCGCGTTCACCGCGACACCGAAAGGCAAGACGCTGGAGTTGTTTGGGCGCAAGGGTGCAAGCGGGTTGCCGGAAGCGTTTCACCTTTACTCCATGCGGCAGGCGATTGATGAAGGTTTTATTCTGGACGTGGTGAAGAACTACACGACCTATGCCACCTATTACCGGCTGGTGAAGGCGGTGGAGGACGATCCGAACCTGCCCAAGAAAAAGGCGGCGCGGGCGCTGGCCAAGTTCATGAGCTTGCATCCGCACAACATCGAGCAGAAGACAGAAGTGATGGTGGAGCACTTCCGGCAGAAGGTGCAAAGTCATCTCGGTGGGCGGGCAAAGGCGATGGTCGTCACGTCGTCACGCCTCCATGCGGTGCGTTACATGCAGGCGTTCGAGCGCTATATCGCCGAGAATAAATACACAGACATCCGCCCGCTGGTTGCCTTCAGCGGCACGGTCAAAGACCCAGACACCGGCCTCGAATACACCGAGCCGGGAATGAACGCGGATTGCGTGAGCGGGAAACCGATCAGCGAGAGACAACTGCCGGAGCGTTTCGCGTCGCCGGATTACCAAGTCTTGCTGGTGGCGAACAAATACCAGACAGGCTTCGATCAGCCGCTGCTCTGCGCGATGTATGTGGACAAGCGGCTCGATGGCGTGCAGGCGGTGCAGACATTGTCGCGCTTGAACCGGAAGATTCCCGGCAAGGAAGATCCGTTCGTCTTGGATTTCGTCAACGAGGCCGAGGACATCTACCGCGCTTTCAAGCCCTACTACGACGCAACGAGTTTGCAGGAGGGTTCAGACCCGCAACAGTTGGAGAAGCTGAAGCACGAACTGGACGCAGCGCAGGTTTATTTTTGGAGCGAGGTTGAGGCGTTCGCCCGCGTGTTTTACAAGCCCGTGGCCAGGCAAAGCGCGCAGGATCACGCCGGGATGCAGCTACACCTTCAGCCAGCGGTAGATCGCTTCAAATCAATGGAGGACGAGCCGAAGCGAAGCGAGTTCCGCGAGAAGTTGAATGGCTACATAAACATCTACTCTTTCATGAGCCAGATTATTCCGTACGGCGATCCCGCTTTGGAGATGCTCTACAGCTTCGGGCGATTCCTTCTGCCGCACCTTCCACTCGACCGCGACACCGAGCGCGTCAAGCTAGGCGACGAGGTCGGCCTGCAATACTACCGCTTGCAGAGGATTTATTCCGGCGAGATCACGTTGCGCGAAGGCGATCCCGAAGGCGTGAAAAGCCCAACCGATGTTGGCACAGGCAAGGCGAAGGATGAGAAAGTGCCACTCTCCGAGATCATCCAGGTGCTCAACGAGCGGTTCGGCACGAACTTCACCGACGAAGACCGGTTCTTCTTCGAGCAAATCCGGGAGAAGGCCACGGCCAACGAGCAGGTCGTCAAACTCCGCCGCGCAAACCCATTCGACAAATTCCAACTCGGCCTGCGCCAACTCATCGAAGACCTCATGGTTCAGCGCATGACCGATAACGACAAAATCGTTACCCGCTACATGGACGACAAGGAGTTCGGCAGCGCAGCCTTCGCTGTGTTGTCGAAATCAATCTATGATTCGATTCCCACGGAAGAAGAGCCTCCCAGACCTGCCTGACCGGCTTCGTCAACCTCGACAATTGTCGGGACTGGTGGAGTCCGGCGCAACTGCGCGCGCGGCGTGCGACGGGATCACTTATCCCACGCGACGATTTTCTTGGCGACGTTTTGGCCGCACAACACGACCATCGGCATCCCGCCGCCGGGATTCACTGAGCCGCCGACGAAGAACAGGTTCGGGTAAAGCGTGCTTTGCTTCGGTGCTTTGAACGCGAGATTTTTCCAACGGTCGCTGACGACACCATAGATCGAGCCTTTGTTGGAATTGTATTGCGCGCGGATGTCGAGCGGCGTCCAGACGTGCTCGAAGACGATGTGCTTGCGCAAATCTTTCAAACCCATCCGTTCCAGTTTGTCCAAGATGCGCTCCTTGAGTTTCAAATAATCTTCGCGCGTCAGCGGGTGCGCGTCGTCAATGTAAGGAATGTGCGGAAGAATCTTTAGGCAATCGCAACCTGCGGGCGCGACGGTCGGATCGGTCTTGGATGCGGCGACGAGATAAATCGTCGGGTCGTCGGGTAATTCATGCTTTTCGAATACTTTCGCGAAGTGTTCTTTTTGGTGACCGCTGAAGAAAAAGTTGTGATGCGCGAGTTGCGGATATTTACAATCGAGGCCCAGCTCCACTACAAGGCCGGAGCAAGTCGGTTCGAGTTTTTTCTCTAGTGACGCGATGAACGTCTTGTCCTCGCGCAGCAACTTTTCGTAAGCAGGAATCACTTCCATGTTCGACACGACAATGTCGGCAGAGTGGAAATTTCCGTTTGAAATTAGTCCAGTGACGCGTCTTCCTTCGCGACAAACTTCACTGACTTCGGCGTTGAGATTCACCTTGATGCCGAGTTCGTCCATCAGGCGGCGCAGACCAAGCGCGATGTTGTAAAGTCCGCCGTCCACATACCAGAGATCGTAGCGGAACTGGATCGTGGGCATGGCGTTCATGAACGCGGGCGCGCGATACGCAGACGAGCCGACGTATTTGATGAAGAAGTCGAAGATGTCGCGGAAGTAACGAGTCTTGAGATGCGATGCGACGCCTTGATGCATCGAGCGGAATAGATCGAACTGGAAAAACTTGAACAGGCCGTAGTGCTTGGCGAAACCCTGCCAGTTGTCCAAGCCCTGCTCGAAATAACCGTCGTTCGTCAGGTCGTAAAGGTCGGCGGAGTATTTGAGGAAGCGTTCGATGTTCTCCGGCGGCTCGCCGACCTTGCGCGCTTCGGCGGCCATCTTGTCCGGCTCTGGGAATAGATCGAGCGTGACGCCATCCTCGAAAAAATTCCGCCAGTGTGGGCGGAGCGCGCGGATGGATAAATAATCACTCATCTTCTTGCCGCTGCGTTCGAACAATCGCTCGAAGATGTGCGGCAGCGTCAGGATGGAAGGGCCGAGATCAAACGTGTAACCGCTCTCCTTGAGCACGTTGAGCTTGCCGCCGATCTGCGCGTTCTTCTCAAAAATCTCGACGTCGTAGCCTGATTGTCGCAGCGAGATGGCCGCTGACAATCCGCCCAACCCCGCGCCGATGACGATGACTTTCTTCCGACTCATGTGCTTATTTCTTTTCCACGACGCGCGCCAATCCAGCTTTTGCCAGATGATCGGCAGGATGTTCAGCGAGAGCTTTGCGGAAATAGTCCGCTGCTTTCGTCCGCTGGCCGAGCCGTTCGTAGGTTTCTCCGATGAACGTGAGACAACTACTGCGCCCCCAGCGCGGCTCTGTTGAATCGTTAGCACGCTTTGACTCGGTCTCAAAAAGTTTCTCTGCGGCGAGCAACGTCGTCAGGGTTTCCTGCCACGCAGATGGTTTGCTGGCGGTGTGAAATTGGCACATGCCAAACAAGTAACGCACGCGCGGGTTCTCTGCGCCCAAGGCGATTGCCAGATCGCGATGCTTCACAACGCGCTGGCCAAACCACGCGCCGCGAATGATGCTGTCGCCGATCTTCATCCCGTAAAGCGTGCCGAGCAGCGCGTGACTTTCGGCGTGCTTTTCGTCGAGCTTCACGGCGGTCAACAATGCTTCGACAGCGGCATCCAGCGCGGCTTCAGCGACATCTTTGTTCGTAGAATTGCCCGGAGAATTCTGCAATTGTAACATGCGATGAAACTGCGCCGCGCCCAGCCAGTAGAAGTTGGTGACGGTGGCGGAGGTGTTCGTGCTGGCTTGGCGGAAAAATTCTGCGGCCTTGCCGAAGCGTGCGCCATCCCAAGCTTGATACGCTGCGGTGAACTCGGTGATACCTGCTGCGGTGAGTTTGGTGGTCGCAGCATCATCCGCCCGCGCCAGCAGCGCGGAAAAACTAATCAGGATCGCAAAATATCGAATCATCTCTTGACGAAGTATGAGACGGCGAGAGAGCTTTTACCAATCTGATTATGGATTTTGCCGCCACGGTTCAACGCCACCGCACTTTTTTCCAAACCGGTGCGACACGTCCGCTGGAGTTTCGTCGCACTCAACTCGAAAAACTTTTGGCTGCGTTGGATCAAAACGAAGCGGCATTGCTCGCGGCACTCCATGCCGATCTACACAAATCTGCAGACCAGGCATACGCGACTGAGATAGCACTGGTGCAGGCGGAAATCCGTCACGCGCTCAAAAATCTGCGGCGTTGGACTGCACCCAAGCGAGGGCGCACGCCGTGGTTCGTCGCGCCTGCGCGTGGTTGGGTGCAGCCGGAGCCGTTCGGGGTCGCGTTGATTTTCAGCCCGTGGAATTATCCATTGCAACTGTTGTTCGCGCCGCTTGTGAGCGCGATCGCTGCGGGGAATTGCGCCGTGCTCAAGCCTTCCGAACTCGCGCCGCGCACAGCAGATGCGATGGTGAAACTCGTTCGCGAAAACTTTGCGGAGGAATTCATCTCGATTGTCACGGGCGGCGTGGATGTGGCAGAAGCGTTGTTGCGAGAGCGATTTGATAAAATATTTTTCACTGGCGGCACGCAGGCGGGTCGCGCGGTGATGGCGGCTGCGGCGCGACATCTCACGCCGGTGACGCTAGAGCTGGGTGGTAAATGTCCCGCTATCGTTTGTGCTGATGCACCGATTGAACTGGCGGCGCGGCGGATTGCATGGGGTAGATTCTTGAACGCTGGACAGACGTGTGTCGCGCCGGACTTCGTGTTGGTGGAGCGGAGCGTGCGTGATGCGTTCGTGGCGGCGTTGCAGAAATCGTTGCGCGAATTTTATGGCGAAGAACCAATCCGGAGCGCGGATTACGGACGCATCGTGAACAAACGTCACTTTGATCGGCTCGTAAATTATTTGCGCGATGGAAAGATCGTCCGCGGTGGCGCGCATGATGCGAAGGATTTGTATATCGCTCCAACGATTTTGGCAGATGTGTCGCCGACTTCATCCGTGATGCAGGAAGAAATCTTCGGACCGATCCTGCCGGTGCTGGAGTTCGACAAGCTGGAAGACGCGCTCGCGTTGTTGCGCACGCGCCCCACGCCACTCGCGATTTATGTTTTCACGCGCGACCGCGATACGGAAAAGCGCGTTTTGACCGAAGCACGTTCAGGCGGCGCGTGTGTCAATGACGTCGTCTCTCACATGGTCGGCACCGGGTTGCCGTTCGGAGGTCTGGGTGAGAGCGGTTTAGGTTCGTATCATGGACAATCTGGTTTCGAAGCGTTCACACATCAGCGCGCGGTAATGCGTCGTGCGCTGTGGTTGGATCCGCCATTTCGTTACCCTCCGCCGAAACTTGCGTTGGCGACACTCAAGCGCGCCGTAAGATTTTTGTTAGGCGACTAAACTTGCCGGGATGAAAAGTTTCGTCTAACCAGTGGCGTGGCGAAAAAAATAATCATAGTCGGATCAGGGCCGGGTGGGTTGGCAACAGCACTGTTGTTGGCGAAATCCGGGGCGGAAGTCACCGTCCTGGAAAAACAATCTCGCGTGGGTGGCCGCACTTCTGCGATTGAGAGCGATGGTTATCGTTTCGATCTCGGCCCGACGTTTTTTCTCTATCCGCAAATCCTACAGGAAATCTTTCAAGCAGTAGGACGTGACCTGTTCAAAGAAGTGCCGATGACGCGGCTCGACCCGCAATACCGGCTGATATTTGGCGCGGGTGGCGAATTGAACGCAACGTCGGACATCGAACGGATGGTGGCGGAGATCGCAAAGATTTCGCCAGCAGATGCGCCGCAGTTCCGGCGGTTCATGTCTGAGAACCGCGTGAAGATGGAGAAATTTGCACCGTGTTTGCAGGTGCCTTTTCCCGGTTGGACGAGCTTGATCAACCTGCGTCTGCTTTCCGTGCTACCGTTTCTCAAGCCGTGGAAATCATTGCACTCCGAACTGGCCAGCTACTTCAAAGACCCACGACTGCAACTCGCGTTCACATTTCAATCCAAGTATCTCGGCATGTCGCCGTTTCAGTGTCCGAGTTTGTTTTCCATCCTGTCATTCCTCGAATATGAGCATGGCGTCTGGCACCCGACCGGCGGTTGCAGTTCCATCACACGCAACATGGCGCGTGTGGCAGAGGAACTCGGCGTTAAAATCCAACTCAACACGGCGGTGGAGGAAATTTTGTTCACCGGTCGTCGCGCTACGGGAGTGCGGACGGCACAAGGTGAAATGCGCGCCGATGCCGTGGTGGTGAATGCAGACTTTGCGAACGCCATGTCCAAGCTCGTACCGAACGGCTTGCGACGACGCTGGAGCGATGCCAAGCTCGCGAAGAAGGATTATTCTTGCTCGACATTCATGCTGTATCTCGGTGTGGAAGGAAAGTTCGACAATCTGGCGCACCACAACATTTACGTGGCGAAAGATTATCGCCGTAACCTCGACGAGATCGAACGCCAGCATGTGTTGTCGGAAGAACCGTCATTCTACGTCGAGAATCCGAGCCGCACGGATGACACGATGGCGCCGCCGGGACACAGCGCGCTTTACGTCCTGCTGCCGGTGACGCATCAGCATCCGAACGTGGATTGGAACAAGGAGCGCGTGCGGTATCGCAATCTCGCCATCCAACAACTGATGAAGATCGGGCTGCCAGCAGACATCGAGAAACGCATCCGGTTCGAGCGCGTGATCACTCCAGCGGATTGGGAGAGCAAGGTGGATGTGTATCGCGGCGCGACTTTCAACCTCGCGCATAATTTTTCACAAATGCTCCATCTGCGTCCTCGCAATCGCTTCGAGGAATTTGACGGCATGTATCTCGTCGGCGGCGGTACTCATCCTGGCAGCGGTCTGCCGGTGATTTTTGAGTCGGCGCGTATTAGTTCAAAGTTGGTGTTGGAAGATTTGAATTGATGCCGCACGTCTCGCACAGATTTGAATGAGCGTCGGAGAATATCCATGAGTAATCCCACTGTTCTCTGGCTGCGTCTTGACCTTCGCCTCGCGGATAATCCCGCGCTTGTTGCTGCACTGAAACGTGGCGAGCCAGTGATTCCCGTTTTCATCTGGTCGCCGGAAGACGAGGGCGAATGGTCGCCGGGCGGTGCATCGAAATGGTGGCTGCATCAATCGCTCTCTGCGTTCGACGCCAGTTTGCGCGAGTTGGGTTCGCGATTGATCGTGCGTCGCGGCCCTGTGATGGAAACGCTGCGGAGTGTTCTTAAGGAGTCGGGTGCGAGTGCGGTGTTCTGGAGTCGTCGTTACGAACCAGAGGTCATCGCGCGTGACAAACACATCAAGGAATCGCTCAAGGCTGACGGAATCGCCGCTGAAAGTTTCAATGCCGCATTGCTTCATGAGCCGTGGACGATCACGAACAAGAGCGGCAAACCGTTCCAAGTCTTCACGCCGTTCTGGAAGCATTGCCTTACCAAAGCCGATCCAGACGAGCCGTTGCCTGCACCCAAAACGATTCCTGCGCCTGCTCGCTTTCCCGCATCGCTCGCGATTCAGGAACTCGCGCTTGAACCCCGGATCAATTGGGCTGGCGGATTCAAAGCGGCATGGCAGCCGGGCGAAGCGGGTGCGCGAGCAGTGTTGAAACAATTTCTCGCGGACACCTTCGAGAATTATTCCGAGACACGCAATCGTCCTGACAAGATCGGCACATCGCGGCTTTCACCGCATCTGCATTTCGGTGAGATCAGTCCACGGCAAGTCTGGCACGGACTCCGCGCCGCAGCCGCGAAACGCGGGTGGGCGCATGAGAAATGGCGTGGTTCACAATTTATCGCGGAGGTGGGCTGGCGCGAGTTTGCGCATCACCTTCTGTTTCATTTTCCACACACGCCGACCGAACCGTTGCGTGCGGACTTCAAAAAGTTTCAGTGGCGGAATGATGCCGACTGGCTTAAGGCGTGGCAGAAGGGACGCACGGGTTATCCCATCGTGG
>JAYUAV010000269.1:0-9465 GCA_043741175.1 Verrucomicrobiota bacterium | reverse complement strand
CGGCGCGCACGGAGTGACGCGCCCTACCACCGCCCCATCCATCCACTATCCACTATCCACTATCCACTACCTTTACACCGAAACCATCACGCCGCCCTGCGCGTTGTGGATCGCGGGTTCAGGCCACATCGCCCAAGCCGTCGCGCCGCTCGCGTTGCAACTCGATTTTGCCGTCAGCATCTTCGATGACCGCCCCGAACTCGCCAACCATGAAATTTTCCCGCGCGGCGTTTCCCTCCATGTCGGCCACTGGGGAGAAATTCTCGCCACGCCATTCGCCGCCACGCCCACGTTTGGCCTCATCGTCACGCGCGGTCACAAGCACGATGCGCTCGTGTTGGAGACGTGGATTCATCGCCCGTTTCAATTCCTCGGCATGATCGGTAGCGCGCGAAAGGCGCGAACGATCACGGAGCATTTCATCAAACAGAAAATCGCCACCGCTGAAGAAGTCGCGCGCGTCGCGTGTCCGGTCGGCCTGAAAATCCGCTCGCAAAGCGTGCCAGAGATTGCGGTGAGCATCATGGCGCAATACATCGAGAAGCGGGCGGAGTTGGTTTAACGCCCCTGCAAGCCCATGTGCAGCCGGATATCGAAGGTCAATATCTGTTCGTCAATGTCACAAGGACTCCGCCATATTTTATCAGAAGAAACTGTATGACGAAGAAAAGGCCGATTCCCAAAATCGCCCATCGAATGGCCGAGAGCGATTTAAGCTGGCTTTCTTGATTCTGAATTATCGTGCGAAGCAAGACTGCCAAGTCAGAGTTTTGATCGCTTTTCTCCTTCTGTAGGCCATCTGACCCGCAAAAGATTTCGTCCAATTTTTTGTTAATTTGTAGTTGATCCGGGGATCCACCCTTTGCAAAACCGGGGAAATTCCGTGCTAACACCCAAGAGTCTTCGCCCCAACAAACTCTCCAATCTTCGCCAACTTGGTGGCCTTTGATACGTTGCTGCAATTCATCTTCGCTCAATGGGCCTTCTTGTTCGTGCGTATTTGGTTTCTTCAGATAGTATTGCATGGATAATCCTGTCGGTTTGAAAACTTAATGATCTCAAGCTTGCGCCATCGTCCGTCGGCAAGTCAAACGGGAACACCCCTGCGCCTGAATCCCCTATTGCTGGACTGGCGCAAGAATCGTTTTCCCCCATCCGAAAGTGGTGATCTTGTTAGCACGACTTCGCTGCTTGTATCGCCCGCCAGATCGCTTCACATGTAGCCGGCGACGCCAGCGCCACTTCCCCTTTGCCCGCACCAAACGCCGCTACCGCATCGCGGATCGCTTCCCGAACCGAGATGGCGAGCATGAGCGGCGGTTCGCCCACGGCCTTGCTGCCATGCACAACCGATTTCTGCGTGGCGTTCTTGAGAAAGTTCACATTGAAAATTTTTGGCGCATCACCGATGGACGGAATCTTGTAAGTGTCCGGCGAGTGCGTCAGCAACACGCCTTTATCGTTCCAAAGAAGCTCTTCCGCAGTCAGCCAGCCCATGCCTTGCACGAAGCCGCCTTCGATCTGGCCACGATTCACGCCCTCATTCACCGAATCGCCGACGTCCTGCAAAATATCCACGCGCAACACTTGTTGCATCCCCGTGAAACCGTCCACCTCCACTTCGGTGACTGCTGCACCATTCGAGAAATAATGAAACGGTTTGCCGCGCCCCGCCACCCGATCCCAATGGATTCCAGGTGTGGCGTAGTAGCCGGTGGTCGAGAGGCTGACGCGCTCCATGTAAGCCTTGCGAACAACGTCAACGAAACTGATCTTTGATTCCGGCTTAGTTCTTTCAAAAACATAGCCGTCGGCAAAAACCAGATTCTCTTCGCCAGGCTTATGCGCGGTGTCGGCGCTGGCAGCCGTGGCTTGATCGTCCGGCGAACTGCCGCGTGTGATGTTGGGTTCGCCTGGCTTCTGAGTCACTCCCCGCAATAGCGCGAGCGCAACCGGCGCGAGCCGCGCCCGCAAAATCTCACACGCGTTCTTCACCGCCGCTCCGTTGAGATCAGTTCCCGCGCTCGCCGCCGTTGCCGAAGTGTTCGGCACTTTATCCGTACTCGTCGTCATCACGCGGATGTCCGACAGCTTCACGCCGAGCGTTTGCGACGCGATCATCGCCACGTTCGTGTGCAAGCCCTGACCCATCTCCGTGCCGCCGTGATTCAACTGCACCGTGCCATCCTGATAAATCAACACGAGTGCGCCCGCCTGATTCAGATGCGTGACCGTGAAACTGATGCCGAACTTCACCGGCGTCATCGCGAGGCCGCGTTTGCTGTGCGGGTGCGTCGCATTCCACGCCGTGATTTCACCACGCCGCTTCTCCAACTCTGCCGACTTCTTCAACTCATGCCAGATCGTCTGGATGCGATCGTCTTCAATCAACTGCCCGTAATGCGTCGTATTGGTCGTATCCGTCCCACGGTAGAGATTTCTCTCCCGAACAACCTCCGGCAACAAACCCAACCGCCGCGCCACGCGATCCATGATTTCTTCGATGACCAACATCCCTTGCGGTCCGCCGAAACCACGAAACGCGGTGTTTGATGACAGATTTGTTTTCGCCACCTGCCCGCGAAATTCGACGGCGGGGATGTAGTAGCAGTTGTCCAAGTGAAAAAGCGCGCGGTCAGTGACGGCCTGCGACAAGTCCTGCGACCAGCCGCCATTGGAGGTGAGGTGAATTTGCGCCGCTCGCAGCAAACCGCTTTCATCGAAGCCCACTTTGAACTTCGCAAGAAATGGATGGCGATGCCCCGTGAGCATCATGTCTTGATCGCGATTGAACCGCACGCGCACTGGCTTGCCAGTATGATACGCCGCCAGCGCCGCGAGTGCGGCAGGCGTAGCCGCCTGCGTTTCCTTGCCACCAAAACCGCCGCCCATGCGCGGCATCTGCACCACGACCTTGTTCGCCGGAAGATGCAGGACGTGTGAAACAATCTGCTGCACTTCCGATGGATGCTGTGTGGACGAAACGACGAAGACCGAGCCATCCTCACCGCGTTCCGCCCATGCCGCGTTCGTCTCCAGATAAAAATGTTCCTGCCCGCCAAACTCAAACTCGCCTTCGATGATTTGGGGGAGCACAGCCGCCCCGGCTGTGGCGGTTGACGCCCCGTCAACCGCACCGAGCGCGCCATCGCGCAAGGAGTCAACGCGCGTTGGCGCGCGTTGTTCCGACTGCGGGGCGCAGTCGGATGCACGCGAGGCGCGTGCGCTCCCCAGTGTTTTCTCAGCGTCACCACGCCGGATGAAGTTTGGCTCGTTATGAAAACTGTTTTTTGCAATAGCATCACGCAACGTAAGAATCGGCGAGAGCGGTTCATACTCGACGACGACTTTCTCCGCCGCCGCGCGACAGGCTTCCTGCGAATCGCCGACGATCAGCGCGACGAGATGGCCGTGAAACAAAACCTCTTTGTCTGCGAGCAGGATCTCGTCTTGTTTCACCGCGCCCACGTCGTTGCGTCCCGGAATATCCTCCGCAAACAACACGGCTTTGATGCCAAGCATCAGTCGGGCAGCGGTGGCATCGCGTTTCAAAATCTTCGCGTGTGCGTGCGGCGAACAAACCGGCCAGACCTCAAGAAAGTTTTTGCCGCACGGCTGGTCGTCCACATACATAGCCTCCCCAGTGACGTGCTTGTGTGCGCTTTCATGAGGTGGACTTTCCTTCCCGCTCTCATTAACACCGGGCTTCAGCCCGGTGTTGACCGACAACAACGATGTTCCAGCCGTTTCAACGGCTTGCCGCGCGCCCGAAACCGTTGAAACGGTTTCAACCTCCCGCCCGTCAGTCACCGGGCTGAAGCCCGGTGTTAATGAGATGGATTCAGCAAAAAACTTCTCCAGCAAACTCGTGATCAGTCCGCTGCGATATTCCGCCGTACCACGCACGTCCGAAATGGGCGTGAATTCCGTCCGCAGGATCGGCAATACACTTGAGATGGTTTCCGCGCTCCAAGTTTTACCGAGTAACGCCGCCTCCGTCTTCATCGCCCGCGCTGGCATGGCCGCAACACCACCATAACCAAGCCGCACCTGACAGACGATGTTCTGCGCATTCAAGTCCACCACGAACGCGCCCGCCACGGTGCTGATGTCCATCTCGCGGCGCTTGGAAACTTTGAACCACGCCGCCTTGCGCGTGAGCCCCGCCCTCAAGACGCCGCGAGGGATGATGATCGTCTTGAGAACTTCGCCGGGTTGCAGCGCGGTCTTGCGATACGAGACGAAGAATTCCACGATGGAAATGGTTCTTTCGCTGGCAGGGTGCGTCACTCCGTGCGCGCCGCTCTCTGACTGGCCGTCCAACGGCGCGCACGGAGTGACGCGCCTTACCTCGTTCAGGCAAACTAGAACGACTTTCGCATCCAGCGCCAGCAGCACCGGCGCAGTATCACCAATGGGCGAGGCGGTGACGATGTTGCCGCCCATCGTGGCGCGATTGCGGATCTGTCGCGAACCGAACACGCGCAGCATGTCGCCAAGCATCGGAAATTCTTCGCCGAGCTTGTCTTCAATCTCCGTGAGCGTGACAGCGGCGCCGATGTGCCATTCGGTTTCCGTGGATTTGATCTCCTTCAACTCCGCCACGGCCTCGGTGGAAACGAGCGTCGGAAATTTTTTGTAACGTTTGGTGATTTCGAGGCCGAGTTCGGTCGCTCCGGCGATGAGGCGGGCTTCGGGATTTTCTTTTCGCAGACGCAGCAGGTCGGCGAGCGATGTAGGGCGAAAGAATTTTTCTCCGGCATATTCGTATTCAGCAGTGCCGAGATTGGCGTCGCTGTTTGCGAGGCGAGCGGCAAATTGATCCTTGTAGGCGACAACATGAGGAGACGTCTGCGGATTCTGGTTTGCGGACGCCGACTCGTCACCTCGTCTCCTACAAGCAAACGCCTCCACCGCCGCATCACGGATCGGGCGGTAACCGGTGCAGCGACAAAGATTCCCCGCGAGTTGTTCGTCGAGATCGGCGTGCGTATGAAGATCGTCGCGGTAATAGCCCTCGAACATCGAGCAGATGAAACCGGGCGTGCAATAGCCGCATTGCGAGCCGTAGCCCTCGGCCATCGTGCGTTGCACGGGATGGAGATTTGAAATTGCCGATTGCCGATTGCCGATTGCCGATTGGCTAACACCCTCGACCGTCACGACCTCGCGTCCGGCGAGCAGGCAGACGGGCATGAGGCAACTGTTCACCGCGCGATACGTAGGCTGGCCATCCGCACCGCGCTCAATGATGGCCACGGAGCACGCGCCGCAATCACCTTCTGCGCAACCCTCCTTCGAGCCGGTCAGGCCGGAGTTGCGGAGATATTCGAGCAGGGTGGTGTTGGGAGAAACGTCCGCGACGCGAACGGCGCGGCCATTCAAAGTAAATTCAAACTGTGCGGCCATAAGTTGACTGGCGAAAAGCATAACGATGCAGAGTGCGGTTGCAACGCTTGGGTTATTGGCTAACCTCGGCGCGTGATTTACGACGCGTCACTGGACGAGTTGCTCCAGAAAGTTTGGGACGGCAAACGCATTAACGCTGCCGATGCAAAACGACTCTATTCCCTCCCGCTCGAAGAACTCGGCGCGCTGGCGGATCATCGGCGGCAACTTGCCAAGGCCAAGGCTTACGGCAATCGCGGCAATGAGATCGTCACCTACAACGTGGATCGCAACGTCAACTACACGAACGTCTGCAACGTCTATTGCAAGTTCTGCGCGTTCTATCGCACGGAGAAGGACGACGACTCGTATGTGATCTCGCTGCCTGAGATTGATACGAAGATCGAAGAAACCATTGCGCTGGGTGGCAACCAGATGTTGATGCAAGGCGGGCATCATCCGAAGCTGACCAAGCAGTGGTATCTTGATCTGTTGTCGCACGTAAAAAATAAATTCCCTACGTTCAACATCCACGGCTTTAGCCCAAGCGAGTTCATCCATTTCCGCGACGTATTCAATGAGCCGCTCGAAAAGATCATCAGTGATTTTAAGGCGGCGGGGTTGGGTTCAATCCCCGGTGGCGGCGGAGAAATCCTCGTGGATCGCGTGCGCCAGCGCATTTCTCCGCTCAAGGCGATGAGCAGCGACTGGCTTGAAGTCATGGACGTGGCGCATCGGCTCGGATTGTTTTCCAGCGCGACGATGATGTTCGGTCATGTGGAGACGATTGATGATCGCATCGAGCACCTGGAGCGGTTGCGCGCGCAGCAGGACAAGTCGTTGAGTTATACCAATTCAATCGGGGTAACGAAACCCACCCCTGTCCCCTCCCAGGAGGGGAAAAGCATTCGCGCGCCCGACCCCGTTCCGTTCCCCTCCTCGGAGGGGTTAGGGGTGGGTCATTCCGCGACTCGATCCGCTACCGGCCATTTCACCGCGTTCATCGCGTGGACGTTCCAAGCCGAACACACCAAGCTTCGCGCGCCGACGGTTGGCGCGCACGAATATCTTCGCACACAGGCACTCGCCCGCATCTATCTCGACAACTTCGAGAACATCCAAAGCTCGTGGGTGACGCAGGGATTGGAGATCGGGCAGGTGGCGCTCAAGTTCGGGGCGAATGATCTCGGCAGCATCATGATCGAGGAGAACGTCGTTTCGCAGGCGGGCACGACCTTCAGCATGACCGTGCCGGACATGCATCGCCTGATCAAAGACCTCGGCTACGAGCCGCACCAACGCGATAACTGGTACCGACTGGTGAATTAAAATGCTATGCCCACCGTGATGCGTATCGGCCCGTATCGGTTTCACTTTTACAGCCGGGAGGGTGCGGAGCCGCCTCATATCCACGTTACGCGTGAGGATTTCGAGGCCAAGTTCTGGTTGCGTCCGGTCTCGCTCGCGTCCAACCATAAATTTGCCACAGCCGAGTTGACGCGGATCGAGAAGCTCGTTGAAGAGAATTGCCAGAAACTGTTGGAAGCCTATATTCGCGTGCATGGCAACTGAATCAAAAACTGAAACCGTAGCCGCTCGTTGCTGGGTGGAAGCCCGGCGCGTCTGTCTGGAGTTGGCGGACGGACGGTTCGTGAGTTTTCCTGCTGCCAAGTTTCCGCTGCTCGCCGCCGCTCCGGACGACCTGCTTCAAAACGTCAAACTCCGGCTCAACGGCCTTGCCCTGCGCTGGGAGGAGCTTGATGAAGACATCTGGGTGGACGACGCCGTGTGCGGTCGTTTTCCACGTTCACAACAAATGGCAGCATGACCGTCCCTGACATGCACCGCCTCATCAAAGACCTCGGCTACGAGCCGCACCCGCGAGACAACTGGTATCAGTTGGTGAATTAGGCAAGGCGGTTGTTAGAAAAGTAGCAGCCGACGTGAGGAGGCTCTGAATAATTTCGAAAATCGGGTGTTTAGTTTGAGCCTCGTTACCTCGGCTGCTACGAGATTGTTTTCCGTCGAGCAAATGCGATGACGCCGGACAGACACACGAATGTTGCCAACGTCGGTTCAGGCACGGCCAAAGGAGCGAAGGCGGGCGCGATGACTTCGGCGGAATCCAATCCCACGAGTTGATTCAATCCCCACGAGGTGCAGCCCGTCTGGATGACGAGCCACGCACTGGTGTTGCCGGGGAGCAATGTCTCATCGCCGTGACGATTGAAGAATCCGAAGGTGATCTTGTTGGCGTCGGCGGATCGGCTCACGGTGCGAGGTGCGATTCCTGACCCTGAATAATTCACGTCGGTCAACGACTCGCTGAATCCGCGCAGGGCGAAGAGTCCGAGCGATTCGGTGCAGTCGCTGGTGTTCGCCAACTTGTAGGTGAAGGTGATCCCACCCCACGGATTGGATTTGTCGTCTGCCCAGACCTTGCTGGTGAGCGTGCCGGTGAAGGCTGCGGACGTGAACGTGAAGTTGGTTTGCGCCAGCAGATGGCCATCTTCCGGTTCAGATGCAGAGCGGAGGTTTATGGTTGACCCCGGATTGAGGAGCGTGGCGTTCGCGAACGACGAACCCAAAAACACCAACGCAGCCAACACCGCGAGTGTGCTCGCGCCTCTGAGACTTTTGAGATTATTCATAGATGACCCTGTCACTGGCCGTCACATAGCAACGCCAATGCCGCGACGGTTTATCGGCGGAATTGCTTGAAACTTGAGAGAATAGTTTTGAGCGGTAGGAAAAAATTGCCGGGTGAGTGGGTGAATGGGAAAAAATTGCCGGGCAGGTTGGGCTGGATGACTGCGGCTAAAGCGCGCGCGGCTTTCTGCCGATTCAGATGAGTGGAGGCAGCGACTCGTAGTGTATCAACCGTTGTCGCGCGGCAAGAGGCTCGCCGGTTCTCCACAAAGAAAAATGAACTGCAAAGAAATTGATTTGAACAACGTCATCTTCGCTCAAGAAAAGATGCTCCGTCGCGCGTTGGGTGAATCCATTGAGCTGAAGACGGATTTTTTTTCCAAGCCCGTGAAGGCGCACCTGGATGAAAGCATGGTGGGGCAGGTGTTGAACGGTCTGGTCGAGAACGCGCGCAAGATGATGCCCGGTGGCGGCACGGTGGCGTTGCAGACTGAGATCATGGAGGTGGACGACATCCACGCGCGCGTACAGCCGGGCGCGAGGCGCGGGGAATTTGTGCGCCTCACTGTGACTGACGACGGACTCGGTGCGAATGCAGCGGGGTTGGAGCAGATGTTTCAGCAGATGACCGTTTCTTCCGACGGGCAGGCGGGTTCGGCTCTGGGGCTGGCGTTGATCAGCGGAATGATCAAGCGGTGTCATGGTTGGATCGAAGCGACGAGCCAGCACGGTTCGGGCACGACGATCCGCATCTATTTTCCGGTCGCCTCTGCCGTGAACGCGCAGATGGCTGAAGCTGCATGGGTGAGTGAAACCATTTTGCTCGTGGATGATGAAGCTGCGATCCGGCGCATGGTGAAAAATGTTTTGGAGCGCGCGTGCTACAACGTCATCGAGGCGGACACCGGCGTGCAGGCCCTCGCCGTCTGGGAGCAAAATAAACCGCAGGTGAAGCTCCTGCTCACGGACATGGTGATGCCAGATGGCGTCACGGGGCGCGAACTCGCGAAGCGTCTGAAAACTTCCAAGCCTTCGTTGAACGTGATTTACACGAGTGGTTGCGATCTGGATGTGGAGTCGCAGGAAGATACGCGTGGAGGCGCAGTCCGTTTTCTCCACAAGCCGTATGACATGCGAAAACTTCTCGAAGTCATTCACGAAACAATGACCACTCCGCCTGCACGGATCGCACCCAACCCGGCTCAGTTCGCATGAACGAACGCCCCACGAACATTCTGATTGTTGAAGACGAAAGCATCTTCGCGGAGGTGTTGCGCGAAATAGTGGAGCAGGAAGGCAGTGGGAAATTTGCCGTGTCTGTCGCGGGAACTCTTGCCGAAGCCCAGATGAAACTGAGCGGTGCGGTGTTCGATGTGATGTTGCTGGACCTTACTTTGCCGGACGCGCAGGGCGTGGAGACGTATCGCG
>JAYUAV010000268.1:0-4037 GCA_043741175.1 Verrucomicrobiota bacterium | reverse complement strand
TGTCGAGCAAGCCCACGCCGTTGAACTGCTTCGTGGCCATGTCATTGATGAACGTGGCTTGCGCCGCGAACTCCGTCTGATACAGCGCGATGTCCGCCGGCCCTTTGGTCACGTCCTGCGACATGACTGAAAGTTCGCTCATACGATCCAGGGCTTTGGCAATCTTCTTGAGATAACCATCCTGAGTCTGGCTGAACGAAACAGCATTGCTGACGTTGCTGGTGATGGCGCCGATGCGGTTGATCTGCGCGTCGAAACGCGAAGACACCGCCAAACCTGCCGCGTCATCTTCCGGTGAAACGATCTTCAGACCGGATGACAAACGAGCGAGGGATTTGTTCAACGCTTTGGTGGAGTCCGAGAGCAGGCGGGCGCCTGTCTGAGCTGCGATGTTAGTATTGATTATCATAACTCTATTCCGTGAGTCGCCCCCTTGTGAGGGGCATTTGTTGTAACACAGCGTCCTTGCTGTGGATGAGTTTTGGTTCGGGCACTCACCGTTCTCCCTGCAAGTTCTTTGTGGCGACTTGCGACCTGTCAATTAAGACAAGGAGTCCATCGGTCACTGCCAGCAAACCTTTAGCCCATATCGAAGAAAAAGAAGGAATTCGGTGCAACAAAACTAAACAGGAGGTTTCATCCCGAACGCCAAAATAGAAATGAGCACACGCGGCTTTTCGGTTCATTGCTCATCGGACACCACGAGCTTGCGTCAGCGCAAAGCCGATCAAAAATCCGCACTCCTACACCAAGGTCGGAGACTCATCTGGCCTTTAATCACGCCCGAACCGTCTCCGCAAATCCCTGCGCGATTGACTTTGGGCTTCAGACTTCTGACTGTGATTGCGAACGGTATGCCTATTTACGAATACGAATTGTGCAATGGCGACTGCACGGTGTGCGGCGGGAAGTTCACGTTGAACCGTCCGTTGTCCGCCAAGCCGCTGACAAATTGCCCTGCCTGCAAAAAACCGGTGCGGAAAGTTTTTTCGTCCTTCAGTTCGCCGATGAAGCTCAAGCCGCTCTCCGTTTCCGACGCCAAGAAAGCTGGATTCACCGTCCTCAAACGACTCGGCAAGGGCGAATACGAACGTCAATGACCTGAAAACAGACTTTACAAGAAAACTCGCGCCGATACTCTGCGCTCAACAACTCATAATTATATGGTAAAAAGCTTTTTCATCCTTGGTTCGGTCGTCCTGCTCGCAGTGCTGGCTACTGGTTGCGCTGGCCCTGAGAAAAAACTAGGGCGCGGTCTTAACAACATCTACGAACCCATCCGCCTCGCCGAGATGCGCCGCAGCATTGAGCAGACGTCTTATGAAAATCCCGGCACAGCCAACTATAGCCACGGCGTGATTCGTGGATTGAGCCGTACTTTCGCTCGCACTGGCGTTGGCATCTACGAAATCATCACCTCTCCATTCCCTTCGTATGATCCGGTGTTCACCGATTATCTTTCGCCTAACCCGCAGCATCCCGACAGCTACAAGCCTAGTCTGTTTGAAGATTCAATCTTCGACACGGACACATCCATTGGTTTCAGCGGCGGCGATGTTGCGCCATTCAGCCCCGGCAGCCGATTCCGCGTGTTCGACAACTGAGCCTGGATAATTTCTCCAAACGCGCCGACTCATCTCGGCGCGTTTTTTATTTCGTGTGGCAAAGCCCAAATCCAACCAGATGAAAAATGTATGAACCACGGATGGACAGAGATTTACACGGATATGGAACTGTGTATCCCACCACCAAGCATGATAAACCGCTGGTTTTGCAAACAGACTTTTTTATCCGTGTCCATCTGTGACCATCCGTGGTTAAATTTTCCAGCCAAACAAAACCGCCGATGACGACGCTTGAAAAGAAATCACCCTGCAAAGTCAACCTGTTGCTGAACATCCTCGGCAAGCGGCCCGATGGCTTTCACGAGTTGGAAACCGTCTTCCATCCCGTCAGCCTTTGCGACACGCTTTCATTCACCAAAGTTCCCAGCGGCATTCAACTCACTTGCAGCGACGACGCCTTGCCGGTGGATGGCAGCAATCTCGTCCATCGCGCGGCAGCGAAGTTTTTTGAAACCGCCAAGATCGCGGACGGCGTCCGCATCCATCTTGAGAAACGCATCCCCATGGCCGCCGGACTAGGCGGCGGCAGCGGCAACGCAGCCACGACACTCCTGGGACTCAACGAACTTTTTGGCAACCCGCTTTCCATCCCACAGCTTCACATCATCGCCGCCACGCTGGGTTCGGACGTGAATTTCTTTCTGCAAACCAAACCCGCGCTCGCATTGGGTCGTGGCGAAAAGATCGAACCGTTGGACGATTTCACTGCGATGCGCGGCGCGAGTTTTCTGCTCATCCATCCGGGCTTCGGCATCTCGACACCGTGGGCGTATCGCGAGCTGGCACGGTTTCCGTCTGCGTTGAATGGAAAGGCTGGCCGCGCGCAGAAGCTTGTTTCATTGTTGCAAACTCCAGACCTCGCGACGGCAGGACGGGAGTTTTACAACTCGCTTGAAGCACCCGCGCTGGAAAAATATCCCGTGCTGGCACTCTATCAGGAGTTCTTTCGCGCGAGCGGCGCGACGGCCACGCTCATGTCCGGCAGCGGCTCGATCACGTTCGCGCTTTTTAAGAATCTAAGTCTGGCCGAGGCCGTAGTAGAAAAATTCAAAGCCAAGTTTGGCGCGGCGGGTTGGCTCGCTGTTGTACCCATCGCTTGAAATGTATCAATCATATCGAATGGCAACACTTTCAACCCCGTCGAAAACGTCACTTATGAACCCGGTTGTAACGCTTGCTTTCATTGCACTCCTGACCGTTTGCAATTCAATGTCTGTCAACGCTGCCGATTGGGCGCACTGGCGCGGGCCGAACTTTGACGGCTCTTCCTCAGAGCAGAAACTGCCGGAGGACTTCTCCAAGACGAACAACGTGAAATGGGCTGCCGCGCTGCCGGGGCCATCCGCCGCCACGCCTATCGTCTGGAAGGATCACATTTTTCTGAGTTCAACCGATCTGAAAACCAAGACGGTTCGCGCACTCGCGCTGGATCGGAAGTCGGGCCGGTTGCTTTGGAACAATGAGATCGCGACTGGCTTCAGTCAGGATGAACGCAGCAATCTTGCATCACCCTCGCCAACCACGGATGGCGAGCGGGCGTATTTTTTTTACAGCACGGGCGATCTCGTGGCGTTTGATTTCGGCGGGAAGCAGGTTTGGGCGCGCAACATCCAGAAGGATTACGGCCAGTTCGTTTATCAATGGACTTACGGCGCCAGCCCAACATTGTTTGATGGGAAACTTTTCATCCAAGTTCTGCAACGCGACGTTTCCGTGCATGGGCGTGGCGCGAAGACTGAGCCGAACGAATCCTATCTGCTCGCGCTCGACCCCAAGACTGGCAAAGAACTCTGGCGGCACATCCGTCCCACGGAAGCGAAGAGCGAATCGCGCGAGGCTTACAGCACCCCCATTCCGCACAACGGCCAGTTGCTGATCGCAGGCGGCGATTGCCTCACAGCGCACGATCCGCGCGATGGCAAGGAGCTGTGGCGTTGGTGTTCCTTCAACACACAAAACAAAACCCACATGCGCCTCGTGCCGTCGCCTGTGGTGGGTTCAAACATCGCGCTCGTCTGCGCGCCGCAACGCTATCCGCTGTTCGCCGTGAATCTCGCGGGCAAGGTGGACAACTCCTCGCTCGCCTGGCAAAGCGAGAGCCGTGAACTCTTCAGCGACACTCCCACGCCGCTGTTCTACGGCGGACGTTTTTACGTGTTGAATGGAGATCGCAAGACGTTGACGCGCATCGAACCTGCGACAGGAAAAGTGGATTGGACGGGCGACCTCGGTGGCATGGCCAAGTTTGAAAGCTCGCCGACGGGCGCGGACGGGAAAATATATTTCCAGAACTTCCGGGGCGACGTGTATGTGGTGGAGGCGGGCGAAAAGTTCAACCTGCTCCGCGTCATTCCGATGGGTGAGACGGATGAGAACGAATTGAGATCAACCATCGCAGTCTCGCAGGGAAAT
>JAYUAV010000267.1:0-3171 GCA_043741175.1 Verrucomicrobiota bacterium | reverse complement strand
AGCATTTCCTCCCGAAACTCATCCAAGCCTCGACCACCTGCGAACCAGCGAGAGGGAATGATCATGGTCAGAAAGCGCGGCTTCAATTTCTTCGCCTGCTCGACGAACAGTTGGTATATGGGCGTGGCGCTTGTGCCCATGCCGCCGCCATCATTTAATTGATACGGCGGATTGCCGACAATGACATCGAATTTCATTTTGAATATCTCCTCTGGCTTTTCGGTGTGGACGAATTCATACGCATGAGTCTCAAGTTCTTTGCTGCGTTCATACTCGGCTTGACTAGCACCGCAAAAAACACAACGCCCATTTTCCCAATTGTGGGCAAATCTCTTGAACCGGATGTTGCCGTCCTTTTCGGCGAACGTATCGCAGACGGAGTATTTGCCGTTGGCGGTCTTCGAGCAGTAAACCGAGCGGCGGGAAAGCAGCGCGGTCAGTTCCGTGATGGCAATGCCAAAAACTTGATGCTGCAAAATGTGGTTGATGCGCTTCTGCCGGTCGGGAATCTGCTTTTCCAAACCCACCAGCAGCCGCTTGGTGATCTCGCGCAGGAACACGCCAGACTTGCAGAACGGATCGAGGAAGCGCGCGTTTTTGTCCCGCCAGATTTCCGGCGGCAGATGATTCAACATCTCGTTCGCTAGTTGCGGCGGCGTGAACACCTCGTCGCTGCTCAAGTTCGCGAGACAGGTCAGAACGTCGGGGTTGTAGGTGTTATTCGTCATGTTCGCGCACCTTGAGAAAGTGGATAAGCGGGAAGCTGGTCAGTTCCTTGGGAATGAATGCCCGATGACCCAAATCGGAATACTGTTCGGTCAAAAACAAATTCGGCTGGCTGTCGCCGCCCTGAATCAAATCGGAAAATATGTAGTCCCGCCGTTTGAGCAGGCTGTTGTCAAACGGAGCAGTCCATTCGGA
The DNA here is from genome assembly GCA_043741175.1 of Verrucomicrobiota bacterium. GTDB lineage: Bacteria > Verrucomicrobiota > Verrucomicrobiia > Limisphaerales > JADLHS01 > JADLHS01. The sequence continues at coordinate 2,250 of JAYUAV010000267.1, read as the reverse complement.
AAAAATAATGGGCTGCGGAACTTTGCCGACGGTTTTTAACGAAAGGGCGTCACCGTGGATGATATTGCGCTCAAGGATGTATTTGACGGCATCGCGACATTCGTCCTTGGCCGAAGACTTGAACCGCGTGGTGTAATGCCGGTCGAAGATGGCAAACAGCCGGGTGCGACAAGCCGCGACGTTGTCCGCCAGCAGATCAATACCGTAGATGGAGGCCACCGCCACCACCGCCTTGCGCTCGAAATCCAACTGGCCTTTGGCGTATCGGGATTCAACGACGCGCAGCTTCCGCTCCAAAATCTCCGCGAGAAAATTGCCGTTGCCACAGGCGGGTTCGAGGAACCGGGACTCTATCCGTTCAGTCTCCTGCTTGACCAAATCAAGCATGGCATTGACCTCGCGTATGCCGGTGAGGACTTCACCGTGGTCAGTGACACGTTGCTTTGAAATGACAAGGGAATCCTCTGATGCAGATGTGAGGGAGTCCCGTATGGAAGTTGTATCCATGCAGACAGCAAGAATTCGCTCGCGTGCGAATCAGTGCTGTCTGTTGGATTTGTCCTTCGTGGTTTCCTTGGTGCCTGAAATAGAAATGGGACGCACTTACTTGCGTCCCACAACAGGCACCTAGGAGGGCCCACGAAGGAACGCTTTCAATGCGCCCCTTTCGGGGCACATCTCAAGCGCCGTCCTTCGATGAAATTTCCTAGGTTTCGTTGTGGACAGCAGCCGAGGCTGCGCGAAATGATTTAGTTAAATTGGTTTCTGGTCGTTGTGATTATTCGGACGCGGGGAGAGTAGCGAAGAGGACGGAGCGTGCAAGCGCAGGTTCTGGTTCGCCCATCTTTCGCGTATTTTGCGTGTTTCGCGGTTGGAACTTGTGTCGCCCTGTCAGGGCTGGGAGGGTTTGTGAGGCATGAACCCCGGGGCTTCACCCCGGGCTATCACATGACGGGCCTACAGCCCCCTGAATCTGCGCCCGTTAACGCAATTCAAACTCTGCCACTACCGGCAAATGATCCGACGCTTCTGATTCTGGAATCCACGCCTTGAGCGGCATGAGCGCTTCGTCTTTAGAAATCCAAAGATAATCAATGCGCTTGATGGGTTTCCCGGCGGGGAAGCTAAAACCAGTGCCCTGCCCGACTCGCGCCCAAGTATCGTGGAAGGTTTCGCTCATCCGCCGGTAGATGCGACTGGTGGGAACATCATTGAAGTCGCCACAGAGAATCATCGGGTTGCTGCGGTATTGTTTTTCGAGCGCTTCCATCTCGCCCACGTTCAACCAACGCTCCGCATCGTCAGGCCGGGAATCAATGTGCGTGTTCATGAACACCAGTTCTCGACCGCGAACATCCAACACGACCTGGAGAATGCCACGTTGCTCGTTGGGGCGAATCATTTTGTAGTAGCGGTTGTTCCAAGATTTGATGGGGAAGCGCGTCAGCACGGCGTTACCATATTCACCTCCTTGATAGTGGAAGTTGTTGCTGAACACGCCAGTCATACCGGTGAGCGCAGCGAGTTCGGCAGTCAGATCCCGGCGGGCCGTGCGTGCTACACCTTTGTCCACTTCCTGCAATGCCACGATGTCGGCGCGCTCCTGTTTGATCAACGCCGCAATGCGGGCCAAGTCCACTTTGCCATCCAGTCCTTCGCCGTGATGGATGTTGTAAGTCATCACGCGAAGTGTCACAGGCGCAGCAGACTTCGGGCGCAACGCGCAGCCCCCGCAAAGCGCGAGAGCCAATACGATGAATGCGAGGCGACGGCGGGAGAAAATTGATTTCAACATCTGGAAAGGCTGACTGCCACCAAAACTAATTATTCACTCCTCGTCATCAACAGATTTTTCCCACTCGGGATAGACCTCCGGCTTGAGTTGACCGCGCCGGATCAACTCCTGCAAATCGCGGATGATGGTGCGACGGGCGACTTTGAAATCGCGGGCGAGCGCGGAGATGTTCGGACGTTCACGCGATTTACCGATGATCTCCACGAGGCGGTTCTGGCGGCTGAGACGGTCGGTGGAGCGGCTCAACAATTCCTGCGCATCAATCCGACGAGCGCGTTCGAGCGACTCGAATTGCCGGATGATCTCCGTGTCGCTGCATTCACTGAGCGCGATGGCGATGGTGCGTTTGAGTTCGCGGATGTCCACGGGTTTGGGCAGGCAATAGTGTGCGCGCCGCGTCGCACCGGACAGAAGCTCACCCTGACCAGCGACGCCCGGGCGCGGTTCGAGCGCGG
>JAYUAV010000266.1:0-3287 GCA_043741175.1 Verrucomicrobiota bacterium | reverse complement strand
AGCGGCGCGCTGTTGAAGTCGAAGGTCAACTTGTCCGGGCCGACGAATGAACCTTTCTGCGACGCTTCCTTGCTCGCGACTTCATGCAATGCCCAATGGAGCAAATGCGTGACGGTGTGGTGGCGTTGGATGGCGTTGCGACGCTGGGAGTCAACGAAAAGCGTGACGACGTCCCCTGGAACGGGGAGCGTGGCGGCTTGCACGGGGAGCACACGCGCCTCGCGTGTGGCGGCGGACGCCTCGTCCGCCGCATCCCCGCGCGCCATCGCGCGTGGCTCCGAAGCGTCAGGAGTCCACAGCCACGGATAATTTTCCGACAGTTCCACAACGCCCGCATCCCACGGATTCCGGCAAATATAATGAAACTTCTCCTCCATATCCGACTGCCCACGAATCATCCGATCTATGGATTCCTGTTCCCAAACGTGACCGGTCTGATTAAACGCTTTGTTGATGTTGTGTGCGCTGGCCGATTTGATGCCCTGCAAAATCTCGCTCAACGACCAGAACACGGTTTTGCCGTCTTTGTCTTCAGCTTTGATTTGCGATTCAAACAGCAGATGGACGTGATCGGGCATCACACAAGCGGCGTAGAGAAGATACTGACGGTGTTCGTGCGCGTAGAGAACACTCTTGAGCACGAGGTCGCGCTCGGGTGACGTGAGTTTGCGACGTTCGCGCGTGGAAAATGTGACCATGTATTTAGCCCACGGTCGTTCAAAGTGCGGCAGGTTGCGGCGGGAGTATTTGGGTTCGGTTGTTCCATCGGACGACGCGCGGTGGCGCGCGTCGGTCCCGACCGCGGTGGCGCGGTCGGGCACACGCGAGGGCGCGCGTGCTCCCCGGGAAACGTCCTGCGCGTCTTGTGCTTCGATGAAATGCAGCCAGGTGTTGCCGGATTTTTGCGTGGTGGAAATCCGCCACAGATGTCCGCCGCTGGCAATTTCCCCGGTGTCGCCGACCTGACCGCCCATCTCGGCGTAACAGGCGCTGGCGTCGAGGATGACGGCGGTCTTGTCCTTCACGGCGACGACTTCGAGAACCTTCGCGGCTGTTTGCAGCGAATCGAAGCCGACGAACTTTGTGGGCGTGGTGGTCTCGACTTGCGAGAGCGAAATAACTTCCTTCTTCTGCGCAGCGCGGGCGCGAGTGCGCTGCTCTTCCATCAACTTCTCGAAACCTTCCTTGTCCACGGTCAAGCCGCGTTCGCGCGCCATCAATTCGGTCAGATCGAGCGGGAAACCGTAGGTGTCGTAAAGAAGAAACGCAGCTTCGCCAGAAACAAAATTCATCCTGCTAGATATTGCCTGAGCGGATTTGACACACGCATCTATCAAGTTCTTATCGTCAAAAAGGATTCCACTAACTTCGGCTAAATCGTAGCAGTTGGATAGGCTCTGCGCGTCCTGAACGAATTTATATTCTGCTTGAGTGCCAAAACCTTTGACGACGAAAAGATTTATTAAGGAAGTCTTCGGCCAAAGTGCTTGATGATTTCCTTTTAACCCCTTTGTCTCCAATCGCAATAACTTTGGAACATCCGCCGAAACTTCTTCGAGTGCTTCTTTTAAAGCATCTTTGATGAAGACCACGTCATCAAAAACGTCAAGGCCTCGATCCAACGTCTTGTTAAACGATTCTTCCTCCAGCTTGATCACGTCCTGGACGTGCTGCTTCTTGGCGCGGATTTCGGGGAAGATGTCGCCCATCGTGGTGGCGAGCACGTCCACGAGTTTGTAGAAGAACGGTTCGTGGAAACCGAGCGTGCGGCCATATCGCACCGCGCGGCGCAGGATGCGGCGCAGAACGTAGTTGCGGTCGGTGTTGCCGGGCTGGATGCCGTCGGCAATCGCGAACGACAGCGTGCGGATGTGGTCGGCGATGACGCGGAAGGCTATGTCAGTGGATTGTTGAGAGTTGATGGTTGATAGATCGGACGGCGGAAGCGTCGAGGTGTATTTCTTCCCGCTCATCTGTTCCAGCGCGTCGAAGATCGGGCGGAAGATGTCGGTCTCGTAGTTGGAAATCTTCGCGTTCTTGAAATCGGTCAGGCCGCGCGTGCCCTGGATGATGCTGGTGACGCGCTCGAAACCCATGCCGGTGTCCACGTGTTTGGCGGGCAGCGGCGCGAACGTGCCGTCCGGGTTCGCGTTGAACTGGATGAAGACGTTGTTCCATATCTCGATGCAGCGGGCGTCGCTGCTGTTGACCATCGTTGCGCCGCGTTTTTCCAATTCAGGCGTCCGGTCTTCAGGCGTGAGGTCAACGTGGATTTCGGTGCAGGGACCGCACGGGCCGGTTTCACCCATCATCCAGAAATTGTCCTTCTTGTTGCCGGGGACGATGTGGACGCGCGGATCGCATCCGACGGTGGTGAATTTCTTCGCCCAGAACATCGCGGCTTCCTGATCGGCGATCTCGAACGGCGACGCGTTCGCGTTCGGCGGAATGTAAGTGGAGGAAGTCATCGCCAGCGCGAGAACTTGTTCGAGTTCGATGGCCCACTTCTGTTCCCAACCGGGTTCGCCGAGATACGGACAGAAGACGGTGGCGTAGAGTCGTTGCGGCGGAAATTTCCAAACCTTCACGACGAGTTCCCACGCCCAATCAATCGCCTCGCGCTTGAAGTAATCGCCGAAGGACCAGTTGCCGAGCATCTCGAAGAACGTGTGGTGATAGGTGTCGAGACCGACGTCGTCGAGGTCGTTGTGTTTGCCGCCGGCGCGGATGCACTTCTGAGTGTCCGCCGCGCGACCGGGGGTGTAGGGGCATTGGGTCTGGCCGAGAAAGATGGGCACGAACTGGTTCATGCCGGCGTTGGTGAACAGGAGATTCGGCGAGTCCGGCATCAGCGAGGACGACGGGACAATGGTGTGTTGCTTCGACTTGAAGAAGTCGAGGAACGACTGGCGGATCTGGGTTGAGGTCATCTTAAAAAGTTACAGGTTGAAAGTTGCACGTTGAAAGTTTTGGCGCGCGCAGGTCACAGCAACCTGCAACCTTTAACTTTTAACCTGCAACCAACGAAATCAGGCGGGGAGATTAGCTCAATCCGGCTGCGCGAGGCGAGCCGAAGTTTTGACAGCCGAAGTTTTGGCGATGCCCTGAGAATTCACCAAAAGAAGGATGTCCCGCCAATTCAGGAACTGCCCCGCTAATGAGATGAGCCGTCTCTCAGTTTCAATTAGGGAAGCGCTGATTTAATCGGCGTTCGTAATTTTGCGGAAATCCTGCCGCGTCAGCTTGGCGTAGGAGGGATTTTGATTTTAGCGGAGGGTGATTCGATG
>JAYUAV010000265.1:0-7628 GCA_043741175.1 Verrucomicrobiota bacterium | reverse complement strand
GGTATTGTCTGTAAATCCTGAGACGACTTCAACCACAGAGATGTAGTTTGTAACAGCACCCGCTTGGTCGCTCCAAGTTGAGATGTAGTTTGTGCCGCTCTGGAGATTGCTGACCGCCAGAGTCGCGATGCCGTTGGTTGCAGTGAACTTGTTTGTAGCAACGGCAATGATTGGCGTTCCATTTTCACGAACGTGCGTCGTGTTAATCGTGAACGGTCCATTGGTGGAGCCAAGGTACCACGTATTGGTCAGAGGATTGGAAGCAAATGTGGCTCCTGAACTGAGCGAGAAGCTCGCACCCTGCGTGACAATGAGTCCCGCAACTGGCTGATTCGTCCACGGAATGAACGGAGACAACTCAACCAAGCGGATGTTTGAGTAATAAACGAAGGCACTGTAATCGCTGATGTTTCTGTTCGCATCCAAGTAGCCAAGCATGGGCGTTCCACCGTACGGGGCGATGGGATTTTGCGCTCCAAGCGTCGGCAGGAGGATGCTGGTGCTGAAAATCGCCTGCTGTGCAACTTTTAGCGTGAGGTTGGTCTGGCGGGTGAGTTCAAGACTTACGTCCACCCAAGCGTTATCCGGCGCGCCACCGTTAGCATTGATGCCAGAGAACGGCGGGTTCTTGATGATGCCGTTTTGCGCCGAGCCACCAAAAGCGTTATTGTTGGCACTCTGCTGGTCATTAGGAACACCGCCATTGTTAAAGACGTTTGTCACCAAAGTATAGACTCCAGGCGATGACTGGAAGGCATTGGTGTAGGGCACTTGAATGAGTTGACCACTGCTCACCACGGCGGCATTCGTGCCAATAAAGAAGTTAGTAGTGTAAGGAACGGGCTGCTGATTGGTGTTCACTCCGAGATGATTGTAAATCGGCATAACCCACGGAGGTGAAACAAACATGTCATAGTCGGCTGGCGTGATCGCACCGCTGGCTGCACCAATAGCGCACCATTCGCCGTCTGCATTGATCGGACGCGCTCCCGTACCATCACCTCGCGGATTAATGTCCAACCGCCAATTGGCGTTTGTGCCAAAGTGGTTCATACCAAATGCGGCGTATTCCCGAGCTGGAGTTCCAATCGTTGGATTGTTGAGCCCGAAACCATAAAGCGAAAGATACATATCAAACCGCAACGCATAATTCCCTTGGAAGACCATGTAGTTGCTGCCGGTCCAAGTTGTTCCAGGGATTTGAGGATAGATGTTAACGCCGGATTCGGCTGATTGACCTGGATCCTTGTTGACCGATACACGCAAGGCATTGGTCCAACCATTTGCAATCATTACGGTGGATTGCGGTACGGTAACAAAACCATTGTTCGCATTCGGGTCATTAACCAAGTCACCGAATGCGACCGTATAGGCTCCTGGAACAGATGCCGAGTTGTCGTAATTGCTAATGACCGTCGGCAGCGTTGGGCTGGATCCTTGATTGATACTGCCGTGAACAACTGTCCAGTTGGTGCTATCGAATGAATTGGTCAACGGATTGGACCAGAGAATGACTTCGCCGCCGACGGCATTGTCAAATTCGCTCAACGTGAGCGAATTGGTCGCCACAGAGTAGGGATAGGTTTCGGCACTGAGTTGGTTGGTCGTGCTGGCGGGACTTCCGATCGCGACGGTGTTCGTCAGGTTAATAATGACCGACAAATTAGTCCTTGGAAGGCTGGTGTTAGTATGCTTCACCGGGTTGCCGATCATGGCTTGAATAGTTACCACGCCAGCCGCGATGACAATTCCTGGAGCCCCATCCACAGGCAGGCTTCCACTAAAGTTCTGCGCACCGGCAGTGTAGTCTGTAGGATAGTTTGCCTTGAAGCTCGCACCGGATGCAGGAGCAAGGAAGTTCATATTGCTTACGGTAAGACTTTTTGGGACCACAGAGAGTGAGTCGTTGAGTGGGCCGTTGGTATCACCCAGCCGAGTAATAACAAACCTTGCGTAGTCGTTAGGAATTCCCCGATTCATGCCGCCCAAAGTTGCGGGTGCAGCAGCCGACAATTGGAGAACCTGCGGACCAGTGTTTTGAATGATGATGTTACCAGCGAGAGGAGCCGCCGCTGAATAGTTTGTGCCGCTGAGAACCCTTAAATTCACCGTCTTTATGGTGCCGCTGACCGGGAATGCCGTGGGAATGATTTTGACATCCACGTTCCAATTTGGGCCGTTCGATCCTGTGAAAACTCCTGCCGGGAAAATCACACCGCTTGGCAAAACGGTCACGCCATTCGGCGTCTCATTCGTGTTTACGGTGTACTCACTTCCGGCGGGTCCTTCAAGGACTGCGGTAGCTGCGGCACCGCTGCCACCTCCTCCGGTAAATGTAACGGTGGGTACTTGAAGATAGCCAGACCCCGCCAAAACTACATTGACTGCGGTCACGGCATTGCCAGTCCTCGCTGCCGTGGCTGTTGCACCGCTACCGTTGCCGCCACTAATCGTAACGACAGGATTAGCCGTATAACCCGATCCCCCACTTGTAACTACATATCTAAGAATCGCTCCAGCGGATCCACTGCGGGTGAAACCAACAAAGGTCGTCCCGGCAGTAGTCGTGTTTGCTGTGTCGAGGCTGATGCGGAACGAACCAGAGATGGGGACACCGGGGTTGATGGTGTTATTGACATAGTTCTGTGATGCAACCGGGGTAATGACTGCGACCGATGCGTTCATGGGCGGCGTAACCAACTGGAATGTGCCGTTGGTGCCAGTCCAGTCATTACTGGAAATACAGGTAGTGGTCAGGCCGAGAGAGAAACAGCGCAACAGCCCCTGACCGGAACTGATCACCCAGATGTTACCCGCCGGATCCCAGTCCATACCACGGGAGTTGCCGGTGTTAGCACCGACGCCAGTGATCCCCGCCGGAGCAGTGAATGGAAAGTTTGCTTGGTTGATACCGAATATCGTGCCGTCATTGGGAATACCGTTGGTCAGAGACGCCAGCGTGACGCCATTATTGATGTCAACGGAAGCGATAAACTTGCCATCAGGCGAAATTCTGACACCGGCATAAGTGCCGCCCGCCGACCCACTGCCATTGAGTCCGACCCAAGGATCAGCAGCCGTGCCATTCGGAGGAAGGTTGAACGGCGGAGTGACACCACCAGTGTAAAGCCAGTTGGTAGCACTCTGAGCAGCATCTTGAGTGTCCTTGTTAGCAAGGTCGCCTGTGATTCCATTGGTAGTGAGCAATGGCCGGAGAATCTGAAGGTTAGGATTGGATGCATTGGCGCGACCAAAACCGGCATAAACCTTCCCGTCATTTCCAACGTCACCCTCGACGCGCAGTCCGGCGATGCCATCCAATCCGACCGTATAAGCAAAGTCTGGCCGCTTGTTCCAAGGCAGCGGACCAGCACCAATGTTGTACCTATAGACGTTGTTGTAAGAACCTGGCGTTGTCAGCGGGCCTTTAATGCAGTTGGTATCGGCGGGCGCGCCCATGCCAGAATCAAAGGTGTATAGGACCAAGTTCCCGCCAGCCAGCGAACCCTTCATGATACCGCAACCAAAGAAGTCACCATGAATTCCAGCCGCAGCAGAAGCCGTCGAACCGATAATTGAGAGAACCAGATTAGAACTACTGAGGTCCGGGCTGAATTGTAATAGAGACGCATTAACAGTCGCGAAATCGTTCACCAAAAACGTGCCGTCAGCGTTGGCGCGAATACGCCATGGGCCACTACCACCGCTGCCCCCGAAGTAGTTGCTTGCAATTGGCCCTGCGGCGTACGTTTGATCAGCATTGAGTAGATACAAGCCCACCCCTTTAGGTCCGCTGGACTGTGCGCCGTTTGCAGAGTTGCCAACAACAAGGCGACCGAAATTAGTGCCGACCGCAGCATTCTTATTCACTGCCACGCCGCGTGGTGAATTCCAAACCGAGTTTGAATAAGTGTAAACACCAACCGCTTCAGAACTGATAATGGACGGTGTCCCCGTACCTTGCTTGTAGCAAAAAATTCGGAAACTAGTGTGTGCGCCGATGTTGAAGTTGGTTGAGCCTTTGGGCAGCACACCCATCGAATTGGTAGTGTTATCCTCAAAAACGACGTTCACCGTGGCACCATCTTCATTCATAATGAATGAAACAACGCCAGCCCCGTTCGTGCGGGTAATACCGGAAGCGTAAGGCGATGCAAAGACATTGATAGCAGAAACTGCACACAAGGCAGCCACCACGACTAGTTGAATGATTCTTGTTATTAGCTGGGAGGAGTTTTTCATACGAATTCTAAGTTTGCTGTTTTTTATTCCGCTACTTGCCGCATCGCAACCACATTCCGCACCAAAGACGAGGATTGCCATGCACTGGTGTTTTCAGTTGTGAACATGACTAGCTAACGCCTGTATTCGTCGTCTGGCAATAAAAAAACATAAACACAAACATACATGTTTGGGTGACGACCTCTGTCCCCAGCGTTTTGATGGCAACTCTGCTTCTTGTTTTCCACCTTGCACAATTCACCGCAGAACATTTCCACGTATCCGTTGTCCAAACTCCGTTGATGACATTTCAATCACATGACCCAATGAAATTCACTCGCCTATTTCCAACCGTCGGTTCAACCTGCCCCAAGCCGTGAGCGAACTTCAAATCATCCAAACGACGCTCGCACGCGCGTCGAGTCGTCGTCGCGTGGAGCGTGGGCTGCGCGGCTTGTTCGTCGGCTTGTTCGTCGGCGCACTGCTCTTTTTAGTTGCTCTCGCTGTTTATAAACTCGCGCCCGTTTCGTCCAACATCGTACGCGTGACCGGCCTCGCCGCGATTCTTTGCCCGCTCATCGGCTTCATCATCGGCTTTTGGCGTAAACCGTCCCTCGCCGAGACCGCCCGCTGGGTGGACGTAAAACAAAATCTCCGCGAACGCATGAGCACCGCGCTCGAAGTCGCCGAGACGCAACCTCCCGGCACTTGGCGCGACCTCGTGATGCACGATGCCGCGAGTCACGCGCAGGAGATTGAGCCGCGCAAACTTGTTCCCTTCTCCTTCACCAAAGCCGCGCGCTGGGCCGTCGCGATCCTGGTGTTTGCCGCCGGGTTGGGTTTTGTTCCCGCGTATCGAAGCAAGGCGAGCATTCAGAAACAGACCGATGCCAAAGTCATCAAGGAAGCGGGCAAACAAGTCGCCGAACTCACCAAGCGCGAACTCACGCAACGCCCGCCCGCGCTCGAAGCCACCAAGAAATCACTCGAAGCCGTGTCTGAGATCGGCGAGCGATTGGAAAAAATGTCCCTCACTCGCAGCGAGGCTCTCAAAGACCTCGCCAGTGCCACAGAAAAACTGAAAGACGAGTTGAAGCAGATCGCCAAAGACCCCGCGCTAAAAAAAATGGAGCAAGCCACACGTTCGCCGAGTGGTCGCAACAACGATTCCGCCGCCGGTCTCCAAAAGCAGATGGACGCGATGCAGAAACAACTCAACTCCCAAGCGCAAAACCCCGAAGCGTTGGACAAGCTTCAGAAAGAAATCGAGAAAGTTAAGGAAGCCGCCAAAGACCTCGCCAGCAAGTCCGGTGAAAGTGCCGATGCCGAAAAACAAAAACTTAACGCCGCGCTTGCTTCACTCGCTCAACAAGCCTCGCAAGCCGGAGTGCAGTTGCCGCAGATTGATGAAGCCATCGCCGCGCTCGCCGCCAATAACACGGATCGTTTCATGAAAGACATCGAGGCCGCGCTCAACGACATCGAGAAGCTGCGCGACATGAAACAAAAACTCGAAGCCATGCAAGCGCAGGCTCAAAAGATGGGCAAAGACCTCGCTGAACAACTTAAGAACGGTCAACCCGAAGCCGCCGCCGACACGCTTGAAAAATTAGCCAAGCAACTCCAAGCCACCAACCTGACCCCAGAACAGATGCAGAAAGTTCTCGAAGAAGTTTCCAAAGCACTGCCAGAGGCCAAAGAATACGGCAAAGTTTCAGATCTGTTGAAACAAGCCGCGCAACAAATGAAGAGCGGCGACAAACCCAACGCCTCGCAATCTCTCGCCGACGCCGCCAAGGAATTGAAAGACCTCATGCAGCAGATGAATGACGCGTCCGCGATGATGGCTGCGCTGGAAAATCTGGACAAAGCCTCCGTGTGCATCAGTCAGTGCAAGGGTTGGGGACAATGCGAAGGAAAGAAACCCGGCTACAATCCGTTCGGCAAAAACCCCGGCGAAGGCGTCGGCACTTGGGGACAGGAAGGCGGCGAGTGGGTGGAAAACTTCGGCGAAGGCACGCCCTACGTGGATCGCTCCGCGCTCGACAAACGCGACCAAGACGGCCGTGATCCATCCGACCGCGCCCAAAACGATCTCACTGGCAAACTTCAACCCACGAAAGTCAAAGGCCAGTTCAGTCCCGGCGGTCCGATGCCGAGCATCACGTTGAAGGGCGTCAGCATTAAAGGTACGAGCAAGGTCGCCTACGAAGAAGCCGCCGCCGCCGCGCAGTCCGACGCGCAAAGCGCGTTGAGTCAGGAAAAAGTCCCGCGCGCGTATCAAGGCGCGGTGAAGGACTATTTCGACGATCTCAAGAAGTAGGGGTGCAGGGTGCAGGTTGAAAGTTACAGGTTGGCTCGCGCACGATTGACGCGCTTCTTGCAACTTTCAACCTTCAACTTGCAACCGTGACGAGTGGCCATCGGCAAGGAAGGCAAAGGGCAAGGTTGAAAACAACGAACACAACAGGAAACAATCATGGCTACGGCAAAACAATTTGAAGACTTGAGCGTGTGGCAAGATGCACGGGTGTTGGTCAAAGACATTTACACCGCATCAAAGCAACGTGGTTTTTATCGCGACTTCGGGCTGCGCGATCAAATCCGCCGCGCTGCGACTTCGACGATGTCGAACATCGCGGAAGGATTCGAGCGCGGTTATCGAAAAGAATTCATCCAGTTCCTCAACATCGCCAAGGGTTCAACCGGCGAAGTCCGCTCGCAACTTTACATCGCCTTGGATCAAGAATACGTGACTGAGAAAGAATTCAGCACCCTGCGCGACTCCGCACTCTCCCTCTCGCGTCGCATCGCCAAGTTCATCAGCTATCTCGAAAAATACCCAAGCAATTCCCGCGTTCAAAAACCCGCAAAACGCTAGGCGAACAAAACCTGTAACTTTCAACCTGTAACCTGCAACCTGCAACGCTCCACCAAATGAGTACTGAACAACAGATCGCTAGCTTCCGCGACACCTACGCCGCGCTCCAGGCCGAGATCGGCAAAGTCATCGTCGGCCACACCGAGATCGTCGAGAGCACCCTCATCGCACTGTTCGGCGGCGGACACGTGCTCCTCGAAGGCGTGCCCGGCCTCGGCAAGACGCTTCTCATCCGCACGCTCGGCGAGGTGCTCGACATGCCGTTCAACCGCATCCAGTTCACGCCCGACCTCATGCCCGCCGACATTCTCGGCACGAACCTCGTCATGGACACCGACGCGGGCAAACGTGCCTTCGAGTTCCAACGCGGCCCGATCTTCGCGCACCTAATTCTCGCGGACGAAATCAATCGCGCCACGCCCAAGACCCAATCAGCCATGCTCGAAGCCATGCAGGAAAAACAGGTCACCGCTGGCGGCGAACTCCGCAAACTCGGCGAACCCTTCTTCGTCATGGCCACGCAAAA
>JAYUAV010000264.1:0-3228 GCA_043741175.1 Verrucomicrobiota bacterium | reverse complement strand
GCTTTGGGATGAAGGTCAGCTTCCACCCGGAGTTCCCCAAAGACATCCGTAGATTCGAGCACGACTACGCCCAGATTTCTGAGAGCTTATCCATGCGGTTTCGACGGGAAACAGATTCGGCGGTAGATGCGATCATATCGGAACCAACCGCCGCCGGACATTTCTTGAATCTTGGCTCGGCCATCGTGCCCGATTTCCGGCGACGGAATCTCAGGCGTTTCCATTCTTCGTTCTCTACGGCATCGTGGGCGACCAATTGATTTTCGGTTCAGTCATTCCGAGCCGTTCTGATCCACTGACTTGGTTGACACGCTTTTCTAGCTGATCTGCCAAAATCTGCTTGCTTTGAAGCGGGCAAGCAATGAACTCGTTCTCAGGATCAATGACCCGTTCGTGTGCCCCGATCTCAATAAACCCGCAGCGTATCCAACACCGCTTTGATACGCGGGACTTCGTGGGTGCGGAACAAGTCTGTCTTGCCCAGCGCAGCCAGGACCGCGAAGAACGGTTCAGCACAGCGCACTTCTTCGCCGAAATACTCGAACGCATGTGGCAGCGCATGACACGTCGGGAAGCCCAGCGTGCGCAAACGGAATGTATTCAGGAACACTTTCATCTGATGTCGCACGCGCGCGGTGCTGTCTTGCAAGTTGCGGTAGTAGAAACCAAGACCCGGATCAATGAAGATACGCTTCACCCCGTTGCGCTGCGCGGTCTCAATCTGGCGCGAGAAGAATTCCTGCATCATCGGGATCGGGTCGGTGCTCAGGTCGAAGTCGCCCACCTCGCGCACGTTTTTCCCCTGCACGTAACAGATGATCACCGCCGCATCATGCGCGGCCACCATGCGGAAGAGTTCATCTGACGCTTCAGTGCCGGTGAGATTGAGGATGTTCGCTCCGGCTTCGAGACACGCGCGTGTGACGGAGGGTTGATATGTTTCAACGGAAACTAAAACGCCTTCCGCTCGCAGCTCGCTTATCACGGGCAGCAGTTTGGAGTTTTGCCCGGCTTCATCCACGCGCGTCGCATGGGCGAGAGTTGACTCTGCTCCGATGTCCACAATGTCCGCCCCTTGCGCTGCGAGGACGCGCCCACGTTGAATGGCGGCTTCCGTGGAAAGACAAACGCTCTCGCGATACCATGAATCCGCCGAGAGATTGACCACGCCCATGATGGCAGGCCGGAAGTCAGGCGCGTTGAAATGAAACGATCTGTCGCCGATGGAAAACTCCGCCATGCGCGCGGACGCAGCGGAACGATTTTTCTCCAACAGTTCGGCAAGATGTTCAAGAGTGATCACGCGCAGAAATCGTAAATCTCAAATCCAAAATCGTAAATCGAATGGTGCGTCTGGCGGGACTCGAACCCACGACCCTCTGCTTAGAAGGCAGATGCTCTATCCAACTGAGCTACAAACGCGACCTGTGTGACGGTAGCGGCGGCGCGGTTTCGGTGCAAGCGTCGTTCAGTCCGGGAGAAAGAGTTGTTCAACCCACTTTGCCACGCCAACTCTTACTGATCCGTCCGCCCATTGAACTCCGCCAGCATCACCGCGATCTTGTCCAACTCGTTTCGCGCGGCGTGTTCGGCATCCGGTGCTTGGTAGCGATTCAACATGAGACTGAACGTGAGGCGTTCGCCAGCCGCAGTAGTTACATAGCCGGAGAGTGCGTTCGCCCAGCGCAAAGTACCGGTCTTGGCGTGGACATTTCCTTCCGCGCGCGTTTTCTTCATGCGATTCCGCAACGAACCATCCGCTCCCGCCAGCGGCAATGCTCGCAAATAACTTTCTGCCTCAGCGTGACGACTCATGTATTCCAGCAGCGTGACAGTGGCGTTTGGCGTAACGAGGTTGTTGCGAGAAAGCCCGGAGCCTTCCTCAAACTCCACATCGCCGCGCTTCACTCCGATCTTTTTTAGAAACTTCTCCAGTTCGCGCACGCCAAGGTCTTCAGATGAAATGCGCCCGATGACGGCCTCCGTCTGATTGGTGGTATCGCCGAGGTTGATGCGGCTTGAAACGCGTTGTTCCGTCAACGCGCCGACATGCGCCAGCATCAAATCAGTGTAAAGATTCTGCGACGGCTTCTGCACCTCGCGGTTGATCTCTCGCATCGGCAACGACTCCACCGCGCCTAGCTCCACCCACTTCGATAAATCAACCGGCTTCGCTTGCGGACTCAGCCAGTTTATCGTGCGAACTTTCCCGCTCACCTTGATTCCATTGCGTTGCAACGCCTCTTTGAAGAACGTTACAAACAACTTCGCCGGATCGTGCATCGTCACTTCGTCAGAGAAATTGGTTTCACCCAGCGGCATCTTACCGGTCACGAAGATGACGTTCTGCTCGCCGGGCCGAAAGAAATTAAGATCGCGCTTTCCACCGGCTGCGATTGTTTGCGTGCGGTTGCTCAAGACGACGTAGCTCGTGAGCGGCGCGATGGAAAGCTGGCAGGGTTCGCCAACTTTGCCGCCGGGTTGGACAGAAACTCGCAGGGTATTGTCATTGATCGTGAGCGCGGAAATTTCTGCTCCGTAATAATAATTCACGTCATCCCACGCCCAGCCCGATCCGTAAGGCGAACCAGTGATGAAACTTTCATCGCCTACGAGATCGCCGGAGATGCGACGGACTCCCGCATTGGTCAGCGCAGCCACGAGAGGTTGCAATGCGCGATAAATGTCGCCGCTGTTCAAACGCGCATTCATCGTTGGATCGCCGCGACCATACACCATCAAATCTCCCTTGAGCGTGCCGCGCTTGTCAGGTTTGGCAGTCGAGTAGAGCGACGTCTTGATGCGGTAATCGCCGCCGAGTTGATCCAGCGCGAGAGCCATCGTGTAAAGTTTGCAGTTGGAGGCGGGGCTGAAAAGTTTTCCAGCGTCATGCTCGAAGACAGTTTTCTTGGATTCGAGTGAAACAATTTTCACGCCCCACGTCGCAGCAGCAAAGCGTGGTTCGCTCATCAACGTGGTAAGGCGCAATTGAAGTTCGGTGAGCGATGCAGCGGATGTGTTGGTCTGTGCGGACTGCGCCGAAAGATTCAGTGTGGCAAGCAACAGAAGACAGACGCGTGACATTGTTTTGAGCATGGTGGAAATGTGAGAAGCCACGGCGAAATTGTCGAGCGCGGAGATGTCACAGGGGCGACCCGAAGTGGTGGTCACTGATTTAACGGAGCGCGGCTGTCAGCAACGGACCGCCACTTCGGCTCGCGCCTGATG
>JAYUAV010000263.1:0-8603 GCA_043741175.1 Verrucomicrobiota bacterium | reverse complement strand
GCTGCAGGCGGGGAATTTTGCGTCCTGATTGATAACGTCAACTTCCACCTGCGCTCCGTGCGTCTTGAACTGACCCCCGATCATATCGAGGTAGGGCTGGAATTTCGGAAAAGTATCCGTGGCTGAATGAATGCCGACGAATCCTTTGCCGGACTTGACCCAGTCCACAAACGCCTGCGGGTCGGGCAAAGGCAGATCGCCCGTCGTGTTTCCGAAAATGACGGCGTCATAATTCTTCAAAGCTGCCGCGCTCATTTTGTTAGCTAGTACCACGGCTACCGCCGCCTTGATCTTTGCGTTGTCCGGCTTTCCATCTGCGCCTTTGAACTCCGCCGTCGCCGTATCGAGACCGGCAAACTCAACTGTGAACGCCCCGCTTTTTTGCGCGATCTCAGTGAGTACCTTCTCCATCGTAGGAATGCACGAGTGACGGAAGCCCGTCGTGGTGCTGACCACGAGCACGCGCTTGGGAGATTTGGCTTGAGCGCAACAAGTCGTGCAGCCGGAAAGCAGCGTGGCGAGCGCGAGCGCGACGATGGCGAACGTTGGAATGAGTTTGAGGGCGTGGAGATGTTTTTTCATTTTGATTTCAGGGGACAATTCTTGCCGAACCCGACGCCAGCGGGCGAGACAAAATTCAATGGCATTGTTGAGTTGGGACCAAAGATATCCGGCCTGATCGCGCCGGAAATTCTTTTAGTCGCCAACTCGCCGCACATTTTCCAAACTCTTACCCGCAATGACCGTCACACTTTTTGTCCCATGCTTCGTTGACCTGATGTATCCGCAGGTCGGCATCAGCATGGTGCGAATTTTCGAGAAGCTCGGCCACAAGGTCGTCGTGCCGAAGACTCCGGCGTGTTGCGGGCAACCGGCGTTCAACACCGGCTACTGGGACGAGAGCCGCGCCATCGCCGTCCCGATGCTCGACGCGCTGAAAGACTCGGAAGCCGTTGTCATCGCCAGCGGTTCGTGCGGCGCGATGATGAGTGTCTTTTATCCGCAACTCTTCGCAGGCACACCGCACGAGGCGGCAGCAAAATCCGTCGCAGCGAAGTGCTACGAATTCTCCAGCTTCCTCGTCAACAAACTCGGCGTCACCGATCTCGGCGCGAAGTTCCCACACAAGGTCACGTTCCACGACGGCTGCCACGGTCTGCGCGAGTTAAACAACAAGCGTCCGCCGCGCGAACTGCTCGCGAAGGTGAAGGGCTTGGAGCTTGTCGAAATGGGCGCGGCAGAAACCTGCTGCGGTTTTGGCGGGACGTTCTCGGCCAAGTTTCCCGCGATCTCCACGGCGATGGGTGAAGTGAAATGCGCGTCCGCGCTGGAAACGAAGACGGATTACATCGTCTCGTGCGATTCGAGTTGCCTGATGCAAATTCAAGGTTTGGCCGACAAGCAACAGAAGCCGATCAAGACGATTCACCTCGCGGAAGTATTGGCGAACCAATGATTTTTGCCACAGATAAACACAGATGGGGAACGGAGTTGACGCGAATTACGCTAATTGACGCGAATTACGAGCGAGCCGTTTTAATTCGTGATAATTCGCGTCAAAGATTTTTCATTCTTGTCCATTCGTGATTGCCCTTTACATCGTATGAGCGCGCCCGCCACACATTTCAACGAAGACGCCAACCGCGTAGCACCGGACACGCGACATCGTGGCATCATCCAGACCGCGATGGGTAAATACGAGGTCGTGCGCGACCAACGCAAGTTGTGGTTTCAAGACTGGCAGGGCGCGCGCAATCTCGCCGCGCGCACCAAGTTCGAGTCGGTCAATCACCTCGACACTCATCTCGCTGAGTTTGCGCGAAACATTGAAGCGCGCGGCACGAAAGTTCATTGGGCCAGCAACGCCGAGCAGGCGCGGAACATCATCCTCGGCATCCTGCGCGAGAAGCAGGCCAAGGTCATCGTGAAGTCCAAGGCGATGACGTCCGAGGAAATCCATCTCAACGACGCAATGGAGCACGCGGGCTACGAAGTCGTCGAGTCCGATCTCGGCGAATACATCGTCCAGTTGCGCGAAGAGCCGCCGTATCATCTGGTCTTCCCTGCGATGCATCTGACACGCGGTGAGATCAAGGACTTATTCCAAGAAAAACTCAACGACGCACCGTCCGACGATCCCGAGGCACTTACGATGGTCGCGCGGCGGGCGTTACGGAAGAAGTACCTGCAAGCCGATGTTGGCATCACGGGCGCAAACTTCGCCATCGCCGAGACGGGCATGATTTCCATCACGGAAAACGAAGGCAACGCGCGGCTCACGGCGGCATTGCCCAAGACGATGATCACGCTGGTTGGCATCGAGAAAATTTTGCCGCGCCTGGAAGACCTCGCGCTGTTCCTGCCGATGCTCGCGGTGATGGGCACCGGTCAGGCATTGACGTGTTACAACACAATGTATGGCGGACCGCGTCAACCCGGCGAAGCGGACGGGCCAGAGGAATATCACGTCGTGCTGCTCGACAACCAGCGCACCACGCTCCTCGCCGATGCCGAGCAACGCGATGCGCTCGGCTGCATCCGTTGCGGCGCGTGTCTGAATGTCTGCCCGATTTTCCGCAACGTCGGCGGTCACACCTACGGCACGGTGTATGGCGGACCGATCGGCTCGGTCATCACGCCGCATCTTCGTGGATTGCAGCAATGGAAACATCTCAGTTACGCGTCGTCGTTGTGCGGTGCTTGCACCGAGACGTGCCCCGTGAAGATTGACCTGCATCATCACTTGTTGCAGAACCGGCGCAATGCTTCTGCGCCAAAGACTGGCAATCCGAGCTTCTTTCAGAAACTCGCGTTCAAACTCTTTGCGCCTATCGCGAACAAACCCGGTCTGTGGTCGCTCACAACCAAGTTGAGCCGCATCGGAATGAAACTGCGCGGTTTGGTGAACGGTAGCTTACTCGACCCGGCTCAGGCCTGGACAAAGACGCGCGACTTGCCGCCCATTGCAAAACAAAGTTTCCGCGAGTGGTGGAAGGAGAACCAGTGAGCGAGCGTGAAAACATATTCAATCGTATCCGCGAAGCGTTGACCGTCGAGGCTCACTCGCACAACGGAACAGGTTTGCCGACGACGGAGGAGCATCGTGGCGTGATGCCGCCAGTTGGCGTGAGTGCTGAGGAGCAGTTTGCGTTGTTCGCCAAGAACGCGGGCGACCTCAAGGCGACTTTCAAGTTGGTCAAGGACACTGGTGAACTCACGGCGGAACTGCGGGCGTTGCGCGATACGGAGAAGTGGCAGCGCATAGCGACGCACAAAGGTTCGCTCGCGCAGACTCAGGCCGCTGGACTCGGCCTGCCGACGCTGGTCACCGACGACGGCTACGACAAACATGAAATGGAGCAGTGCGATGTGGGCATCTCCGAATGCGATGCGTTGATCGCACAGACGGGCACGGTGTTGGTGACGAGTCGCAGCGCGGGTGGGCGGGCATTGTCGTGCTTGCCGCCGCACCATGTTGTCATCGCGCGACGGGAACAATTGGTGGCGGATTTGCCAGGGGCGTTTGCGCTTGTGAAGAAAACTTACGGCGCAAATTATCCGAGCATGATCTCGTTCATCACTGGACCAAGCCGCACAGGTGACATCGAACGCATCCTCGTCCTCGGCGCGCATGGTCCGAAAAAGTTGACGATCTTCTGCCTTTGATTTTTAGTTCTAGCTGTTTTGAACGAGTCGTGGATGGCAACGAACCCACCCCTAACCCCACTGCCGTTGATGCCGCTCCTGCGGGGCTTTGGCGATTGGGCGTGTTGTTTCTACAAGGATGTCACTCCTGCGGAGCTCACTGAAGTTCAGTCCAGCCAATCCAGCGAGCTTCAACGGCAGTGCCCCCTAACCGCTCCCAAGAGAAAACGGGCAGTCGGGAGCGTTCACAGAACTCCAACAGATCATCGCGCGATTAAAGACCGCACCAGCTCCAGAACCATTTCCTGCGTGATGGCGGTGAGACATTCCATCCGGTTGTGCCATGCACATTCGGATTTCATGCAAGTTGATCAGGGGGCAGACGGCGGAGTAGAGTATTTACGCAAGTCATCCAATTGTTTCGATGACATGCCTTTTGCTTTGCGCCGACCGCGAGTTCAGCGCAAACTTTTTCCCGCTATGGATCAAACCACCGAACGCCCCTTCCGCACCATCTGGGTCGGCGTCGCGCTCATCATCCTCATTGTCGCAGGCAGCGTTGTGTTGCAGCGGTTGAAGCCGCACGCACCAGAAACCGCGCCGTTGCCCATCATCGGCAACATCGCGCCATTCACTCTCACCAATCAGAACGGCGTCGTCACTACGCTGGATGATTTGCGCGGCAAGGTTTGGTTGGCGGACATCATCTTCACGCGCTGCCCCGGCCCGTGCGCGCGTATGACGCGGCAGATGGCATCTATTCAGGCGGCGTTGCCGAAAGACAGTCGGGCGAAGCTGGTCTCGCTCACGACGGATCCAGAGTTTGATACGCCGGAAGTGCTCAAAGCCTACCCCGCAACTCGCGGAGTTACGGCAACACCGCGCTGGCAGTTTTTGACCGGAACAAAGCTCGCCATCGCCGCGCTCGCAGGCGACAGCCTCAAGCTCACTGCATTGGCGGTAAAGCCCGAAGAACGCACGAGCGCGGATGATCTTTTCATCCATAGCACGATCTTTGTGTTGGTGGACAAGCAAGCGCGGTTGCGCGGCGCGTTCGAGACCGGCGGCGACGGCATCGAGTGGACGAACATCCAGCCCGCGATCATTTCTGCCATTCAACAATTGGAACGAGAATGATTCTAAATCCGGCAGTTGAATCGCCACAAAAAGGCACAAGAAGCACAAAGCAGACGGAGAAAGTTACAGAATCATTCCGGGAGAACGACACCTGCTGGATGAACGGATTCATCGCCCAGCAAAGCCGCCTTAATTCAACTCCTTTGCGCCTTTTGTGCTTCTTTGTGGCTAAACCAATTTTTTAATTTATGAGCTTCGCCGACCTGCCCGCCGTCAACGCCTGCCTCAATGGACTCAGCGCCGTGTTGCTCACGGCAGGCTTCATCTTCATCAAACGCGGTAACAAGATCGCACACCGCAACTGCATGATCGCCGCGCTGGTGACTTCCACCGTATTTCTCGCGTGCTACCTCACATATCACTACAAGATGAAACAGGTCTATGGCGTAGCGCACACCAAGTTTCTTGATCCCGCGTGGTTCAGGCCGATCTATCTCACCATTCTATTCACGCATCTGCTCGGCGCATTTGCCATCGTGCCGTTGGTCATCATGACCACGAGCCGCGCACTCCGTGAACGCTTTGACGCACACAAAAAGATCGCCCGCTGGACGTGGCCAATCTGGATGTATGTGTCCGTGACAGGCGTGGTGATCTATCTGTTGCTCTACCAGATTTTCCCGCAGGCGAAGTGATTAAGCGAGTTGGCGGTTTGATTGTTGAATCTCGCCCCTGTTCCTGCCCCACGGGAAGCCCGCATAAAGCGGCTCTGTGAGCCGCAGCACTTCCCAACAGCAAGACGGTCACGGAGTTTATCGAATCGTTCGGCTTGGCGAAATTGCTGCGGGTCGCAGACCCGCGCTCCACCCCGGCGTCGGCGCGTTGCGAAGCCGGCTCGCGAGTACGCTCGCCCCACCGCCATCCAACGGCTGCGACTGATCTCGCTTTGCTGGACACAGCCGCGCGCCCAATGGATATGGGCTGAACACCCCATATGTTTATGCAACCCGACGGTTAGAGTCTGGGGTGTACCTCTGCTGAGCTTGGTCACTGCTTGGAGCGGACACGGAACTCTGAGTAAGGAAAATAACTATGAAAAGGCATCTAAATAAAATCGTTGTCGCGGGCATCTTGGCCGCCGCGCTGGTGGCAGTTCTTCCGCAGGTGCTGTGCGCGCAAACAAATGGTTCTAAATTCGCGCCCGTTCCTCCGGGTGGCCCTGCTCCGCCATGGCCGAACAAACCAGCGGACACGAACAAACCGGTGCCGCCAGGAACGCTAGGCTCACAATTCGCCCCGATCCCGCCCGGCGGTCCAATTCCGCCGTGGCCGAACCGGCCCCCGACGAACCGGGTTCCGCAATTTACGAACAAGCTGACGCAGCCATACAGATATACGAACCCGGTGGCGCGGTACAACGCCAATCCAGCCCCGTCCGCCAAAGTCACGGTGCCCGCAAACCGGCTCCCGGATCAGCGGACATTAAACAATGAAATCTCACTGAAAAATCCGACACAGCCGGGAAATCCGCTCCCGGTAAATCCGAACCAACCGATAAGTCCGGGGCAGGGCAATAATCGCGTTACCCCGATAAATCCCGCGCCGAACAATTCATCCAAGGGGGTGACGCCGCGGACCTCGTCTCCGTCTGCGCCTGCCGCACCTGCCGCACCGCCAGCAGCGTCGCCGAAATAACCGCTGATGATCCGTCTTCAGCGCGCCTGACGGAACTGGAATTGGCGGGATTTCTTCGACCCGCCACCACGCGGTTTTCCGCTGCCAAATCGGAGCGCGGCTGTGTCGCAGACCAGCCGCAGCACGTTGCCAGCAAGAGGCGCATCGAACATTGGTGGCGCGTTGGAGTATTGCGAAGACGGCTCGTCAGTAGCCCCGCCCCACCGCCATCCACCCGCTGCGACTGGTCTTTCAGACACAGTCGCGCTCCTAAAATGCACTGCCACGGTTCGGGTAATTCGTCAGCCGCGTGATGCTTCGCCTACTTGACTATGGCAGCGGGCGCAGCCGCGCGTTGCGGCGACATGGCAATGGCGAGAGAGCGTAGTTCGGCCACGAGGTTGCCGATGGATTGGCGCACGGGCGTGGCTTGTTGCGTGATGCGATTGGCGTTGTCACGGATGGTGGCAAGGCCACGGGTGTTGAGATCGGAGTTCAAGAAGCGTTGCAGGTCGTTCAAGTCGGATTGCACGGGCGCGAAACCAGCCGCGACTTTGAGGCCGATGTTCCGCACGGAGTCGAATTGGCTTTGGAGTTCCAATTTGCGCCCCTGACCGCTCGCGCGGATGGCTTCGTTCTGGATTGCGGCAAGTTCCTTATCCCAGTTATCGAAATGAACTTTGCCACGGCTGGCGAGTTTGAGGTCGGTCTTATGCACTTGGTTCGAGAGCGAACCGAGTTTGCTGACGGCAACGGAGAAGCGATCAAACTGCGGACGCAGGTCAGGTTGCGGGTTGTTGATGAGGCTATTCAATTCCGTCACGGAGATGTCCATTTGCTTGCCAGCATCTTCAATCTTGTTCGCGAGGAATTGCAGGGTTGAGACGGTGCTTTCGCTGGTGCGATAACCGGAACTGGCGCAACCGGCAATCAGGATGGCGAAACCCATCAGCAAGGCGACGGCGGTAAATTTGTGGAGGTGGCGAGTTTTCATGATTGGTCAGGTGTATTGGGTATGTTGTCTGTCAAACCGCACTGTCATTGAGTCAGGAATTATCATGCGTGGTGGTCAAAGCAAAGAAAACATTGAACAGCACTCGCTTGAAACGCGGGGCAGGAAGTGGTTAGAGTCGGCGCGTGCCTTCTGATACTCGCAAGATTTCCAAGTCGCCGCGCATCCTGATCGTAGATGACGACGCGGGACAACGCAGCTTGCTCA
The DNA here is from genome assembly GCA_043741175.1 of Verrucomicrobiota bacterium. Taxonomy (GTDB): domain Bacteria; phylum Verrucomicrobiota; class Verrucomicrobiia; order Limisphaerales; family JADLHS01; genus JADLHS01. The sequence goes on along the minus strand of JAYUAV010000263.1, from coordinate 988 downwards.
ACGCGTTCATCAAATCGCAGGGGTTCGACACGGTGACGGCGGATTCCGGTGAGCGCGCGTTGGAAACGCTGCGTGGCGGGGAATTTCAGATGATGATCTCAGACGTGCGGATGCCGGGGATTTCTGGCTTGGAAACTCTGAGGCGTGCGCGGGAATTGAATTTCACGTTGCCTATCCTTCTGGTCACGGCCTACACGGATATTCGCGATGCTGTGGGCGCAATGCGTGATGGCGCGGTGAATTATCTGGCCAAGCCGATTGATCTGGATGAATTGCTCGCGGCAATTCAAAAGGCGACAGGCGTGCCGAAGTCAGGCGCGGTGATGCCCGGCGTCGAACAAAAGCTTCCAGCGAATGTCATCGCGCAAAGTCCGCTGATGCGGGCGGTGTTTCAGGATGCGGCGTTGGTCGCCCCATCGGAGAGCCGGATTTTGCTCACGGGCGAAAGCGGCGTGGGGAAAGAAGTGTTGGCAGATGTCATCCATGCGTGGAGCGCGCGCGCGAACGGGCCGTTGGTGAAGGTGAATTGCGCGGCGATCCCGGAGAATCTGTTGGAGACGGAATTGTTCGGGCACGAGAAGGGCGCGTTCACGAGTGCGGTGGCGCAGCGTATTGGCAGATTTGAGGAGGCGAATGGTGGAACAATTTTTCTGGATGAGATCGGAGACATGTCATCGCAATTGCAGGCCAAACTGCTGCGCGTGACACAGAATGGTTGTTTCAATCGCGTTGGCTCAAACCGTGAATTACAGACGAATGCACGCATCCTCGCCGCGACGAACAAGAATCTCGAAGACATGGTGAAGACGGGGACGTTCCGCGAAGATTTGTTTTATCGGTTGAACGTAGTGGAGCTGAACATCCCATCGTTGCGAGAGAGGCCGGAGGATATTTTGCCGTTGGCGACGCATTTCATCGCGGAGTTCACGCAGGGCAAGGCGCGGTTCTCGTCGGCGTTGGCGGAGGGGCTGGGGCGATATTCGTGGCC
>JAYUAV010000262.1:0-1543 GCA_043741175.1 Verrucomicrobiota bacterium | reverse complement strand
CTCGAAACCTTCCTGCTCGAACTCGGCGGCGACCTCGCCTTCATCGGACGCCAGCGCCGCCTGCGCATCGGCGGCCAATGGTATCGCGTGGACCTGCTGTTCTTTCATCGCACGCTCCGTTGCCTGCTCGTGATTGACCTCAAGATTGAGCCGCTCACCCACGCCGACGCCGGGCAGATGCATCTCTACCTGAACTACGCCCGCGAACACTGGACGCGCCCCGGCGAGAACCCGCCCGTCGGTCTCATCCTCTGCTCCGAGAATGACCACGCCATCGCCCGCTATGCGTTGGCTGGTCTCGACAATAAAATCCTTTCCGCTGAATACCGGCTCGCACTGCCGCCAGAGAAAACCCTGATTGCCGAACTCGAACAAACTCGCCGCATCCTCGAAACCCATCGGGCCACATCCAAGAATCCGCGCCGCCCGAAGCGACCCAAACGCTGACCGCTCTCAACTCTCAACCATCAACCATTTCCCGGCCTTGACGCGACGAAGAAAATTCCCGGCGAAAAGTTGATGCGCTGTTCAATCCTTGAATTGGCTCGCCTGACTCGATAGCGACGATTCGGCCTCGCGTTTCTTTTGCTGGATTGTTCGCGAGGGGATGGATAAGTTCGATTTCGTCGTAAGATGAAACCGCCGCCCCAACCTGATGGCGAGGCCCGACGCTTGGAAGCGTTGCGGCGATACGATTTGCTCGACACGCTCCCCGAGCAGGCACTGGATGATCTGACTGCATTGGCGGCGCACATTTGCGAAGCGCCCATTTCTCTCATCTCGCTCATTGATGAACAGCGGCAATGGTTCAAGTCCAAGGTTGGTCTGTCCGCCTGCGAAACACCACGGGACAATTCCTTTTGCGCGCACGCCATTCTCCAGCCGGATTTGTTCATCGTGCCGGACGCGACAATGGATGCACGCTTCGCGGACAATCCGCTGGTTACCGGCGATCCCTCAATCCGCTTTTATGCGGGCGCGCCGCTGGTCACGGCGGAAGGCCAGGGACTCGGCACGCTGTGCATCATTGACCGCGTGCCGCGCAAGTTGAGCCCGTCCCAGCAGGAGGCGCTGCGAGTTTTGAGCCGGCAGGTGATGTCGCAACTGGAATTGCGCCGACGGACACGCGAGCTGGCCGAGAGCGAGAAGCGGTTGCGCACGATTCTTGAAAGCGAGCCTGAGTGTGTGAAGCTTCTCGGGCCGGACTATGCGGTCTTGGAGATGAATCCCGCCGGGCTGCGGATGATTGATGCGGAATCAATGGCGGAGGTCGTCGGTCAGTCTATCCTGAACTTGATCCTGCCGGAGTATCGCACGGCCTTTACTGAGTTGTCGGAGCGCGTCATGCGTGGCGAGTCGGGCGTGCTCGAATTTGAGATTCAGGGAATCAAAGGCACGCGCCGCTGGCTCGAAACGCACGCCGCACCGTTGCGCAACGAAAAGGGCGTGATCAATTCTTTGTTGGGTGTCACGCGCGACATCACCGAACGCAAACAGGCCGAGCAGCGCATCAAGCAGTTGAACCGCACGTATGCGGTCTTGA
>JAYUAV010000261.1:0-3293 GCA_043741175.1 Verrucomicrobiota bacterium | reverse complement strand
CATCGAATCACCCTCCGCTAAAATCAAAATCCCTCCTACGCCAAGCTGACGCGGCAGGATTTCCGCAAAATTACGAACGCCGATTAAATCAGCGCTTCCTTAACCCAACTCAATTCTTTAGAAACATGAACAGACCCTCTTGCCTCGTGATCTTCCTGCTGGGTTGGGCGGTGTTTGCCGCGCCCGGCGCGACGCCTTCCCTCATTCCCGCGCCGCAAAAAATGCAGGTGGGCATTGGTGTTTTCACAGTGACGGCGACCACCCGCGTCTGCACGGACGAGTTGTCTCGCAGCACCGGGATCGGTCTCGCTGAACGGTTGCGCACAGTGACAGGCTACCCGATCAAACTCGTAACCGACCGACCTGACAGCGACGACATCCTGATCACGGCACGCAACGCGGATGTGGCGCTTGGCGAGGAAGGTTACGAACTGGCCGTCACCCCCAGCAGCGTCACGATCCGTGCGACGACGCCGTCCGGGTTGTTTTACGGCGTGCAATCGTTCCTACAGTTGCTCCCGCCGCAAGTGTTCGGCAAAACACTGGCGACTGGGGTGGTCTGGGAGTTGCCGACGGTTCAAATCGAAGACCAGCCTCGCTTCAAATGGCGCGGCATGATGCTGGACGTTGCGCGCCACTTTATTCCCAAGGACGACATCTTACAGATGATTGATGCCATGGCGTTGCACAAGCTGAACACCTTTCATTGGCACCTGACCGACGATCAAGGCTGGCGCATTGAAATTAAAAAATATCCAAAGCTCACGGAGGTTGGGGCATGGCGCGCCTCGTCGCCTCCGTATGGCAACCGCAATTCAGACGATGGACAAAGGCACGGCGGCTTTTACACTCAGACGGAGGTGAAAGAAATCGTGGCCTACGCCGCCGCGCGCCATATCATGGTGGTTCCCGAAATTGAAATGCCCGGTCATGCCGCTGCAGCGATTGCTTCTTATCCCGGGCTTGGCAACAGCGACATCCCCGGTTACGCGCCGCGCGTTGTCACGCGCTGGGGGGTACAGCCTTACACTTTCGCGCCCAAGGATGAGACGTTTCAATTCCTTGAAGATGTTTTGACGGAAGTGTGCGCGTTGTTTCCGTCGAAGTTCATCCACGTTGGCGGCGACGAAGCTCCCAAGACTCAGTGGAAGCAATCCGCGTTTGCGCAGGAAGTCATGAAGCGCGAAGGCCTCAAGAACGAGGAGGAGTTGCAGAGTTGGTTCATCCGTCGCATCGGGAAATTTCTCGAATCAAAAAACCGCCGCTTGATCGGCTGGGATGAAATCCAGGAAGGCGGTCTGCCAAAGACGGCGACGCTGATGGTCTGGCGCGACGCGAAGTGGGCCACACATGCGCTATCGCTCGGCAATGAGATCGTGATGGCAACCACATCGCACACTTACGTTGATTACTATCAAGCCCGGCCGGAAGTTGAACTGGCCAAAGGCAAGGAATATGAAGCCATCGGCGGTCACCTGACTTTGGAGAAGGTCTATTCCTACAACCCAACTTTCGTGGCGGAGAATCTGGCACAGGAAAAATTGATTCTCGGAACTCAGGCGCAGATTTGGGGGGAATACGTCAAGGACGTCAAGAAGGCGCAATACCTGGCCTTCCCGCGCGTCTCGGCACTGTCTGAAATTGCCTGGACTCTGCAGTCCGGTCGCAACTACGAGAATTTCCTGCATCGCCTGCCCGCCCACCTCCAACGCCTCGATCAGATGGGGGTGAACTATTTCAAGCCAAGCGTCGCAAAGTAACTTCGAACACCATTGCGCCATGAGCATCGAAATCAAACCAATTCCGCCCGCGCGATTGACCTCGCTCGACGCCTATCGCGGCTTCGTCATGTTCCTGATGATGGCGGAGGTGTTGAGCATCGGGCATGTAGCGGGCGCGTTTCCTGACACCGGGTTCTGGAGATTTCTCGCGCACCACACGGATCATGTGGACTGGGTCGGCTGCTCGCTGCACGATTTGATTCAACCGTCGTTCTCTTTCCTCGTCGGCGTTGCGCTGCCATTTTCGTTGCTCAGTCGCGCGGCGAAAGGTCAATCACCTTGGGTGATGAGCGGTCATGCGGTCTGGCGTTCGCTGGTGCTAATTTTTCTCGGCATCTTTTTGCGCTCCGCTGGCAGCCGTCCGCATCTGAATTTTGTTTTCGACGACACGCTCACGCAGATCGGCCTCGGCTACACGTTTCTATTTCTACTGGGTTTTCGTTCCATGAAATTCCAGTGGAGCGCACTGGCTGTAATTTTGTCTGGCTACTGGCTGGCGTGGGCGTTGTATCCGCTGCCGGGTGCGGATTTCGATTACACGAAAGTCGGCGTGCCCGCAGACTGGCCGCATCACGCGACGGGCTTTGCCGCCCACTGGAACAAGAACAGCAATCTCGGCGTGGCATTCGATACGTGGTTCATGAATTTGTTCCCGCGCGTAAAACCATTCGTCGCGCATGGCGGCGGTTATCTCACGCTGAATTTTATTCCCACGCTCGGCACGATGCTCCTCGGCCTGATCGCGGGCGGCTGGCTGCGCGGCGAACTTTCAACGAAACAAAAACTTCAACGACTCCTGATCGCGGGCGTGGTGGGACTCGTCGCCGGACTGCTACTGCACTGGCTGGGAATCTGCCCGATGGTCAAACGCATCTGGACTCCAAGCTGGACGTTGTTCAGTGGTGGCTGTTGCTTCCTGTTGCTCGCCGGTTTTTACGCAGTCGTGGATGTCTGGGGCTTCAAGAAATGCGCCTTCCCACTCGCGGTCATCGGCATGAACTCCATCGCCATCTACTGTCTCGTGCATTGGATTCAAGGCTTCATCATCACCTCGCTGAAAACCTGCTTCGGTCGTGGATGGCCGAACATGTTTGGCGCGACCTTCGAGCCGATAACGGTGGGGGCTGCTGCGCTGCTGGTGTTCTGGCTGATGCTTTACTGGATGTATCGGCGGAAACTTTTTCTGCGCGTGTAGCCCGCTGCTTCAAGATTCAGCCGTGCCGCTCCAACGGAGTTGATCATCTTTTCGTTGCAGTCGAAAGAACGCGCGCATTGAATTGGTGCCGTCCGGGGCCGACGTGTTTCTTCTTGTCCGCAATGATCATGTCCGCTTCGCAACCTTTTGGGACCACCGCCTCGAGATGCAGCACGCCGTTGGTTCGGTTCCACGACACGGCGATGTCGCCATGCGGCGTCGGGACGATGCCTTTGGCCCAGGCCAGGCCGCAAGGTTGCGGACGGACTTCAAACTTCGCGAATCCGGGAGTCAGTGGTTTGACCCCCAGAATGCTG